>NCET01000019.1 GCA_002280815.1 Flavobacteriales bacterium 32-34-25
GACGCGTCAACTGAAAGGGCCGAGGCTGTTTCGCTCGGCTATCAGGGCGTCACCGTAATAACCAAAACGGTAATAAAAAATACAAACAGCAATTTTTATGTTTCTCTTCCATTTCCAATACGTTTTGGCAATGATCATCCCGCTACATTTACTTCAGGTATTCAACTTGGTATTGCCTTTTAAAAAAAAAATATGAAAGAGAACCCAACATACAGTTTAAAAGAATTACTTCTTTATTTCCTAAAATTAGGTACAATTGGTTTTGGTGGTCCAGTAGCATTAGTTGGCTATATGCACAAAGATTTAGTCGAAAATAGAAAATGGATTTCAGAAGAAGAATATAAAGAAGGTCTCGCTTTGGCACAATTAGCTCCAGGTCCATTAGCGGCACAATTAGCTATTTACCTTGGGTTTGTACATTACCGTTTTTTAGGGGCAACTCTAATAGGTTTTGCCTTTATTTTACCTTCTTTTATAATGGTAGTGCTATTGGGAATCGTTTACAAATTATACGGAGGTTTGTCTTGGATACAAGCCGTTTTTTATGGCATAGGTGCAGCAGTTATCGGTATTATTGTAATGAGTTCCTACAAACTAACCATAAAATCTATCGGAAAATTCAATCTATCTTCCTTCAAACAAAATTGGCTGTTGTGGCTGTTTTTTATCGTTGCTGTAATTGTAACATTGGTTACACAGCAAGAACAGGTTTTGTTATTTATAGTAGCAGGATTTTTATATATGTTTGTTAAAGCTCCTCCAAAATGGTTTAATAATAAAACTGCCAATTCTATTGTTTTGTTACCAATGGGCTTTTGGAACTATGACAATTCTACTCTCGTAAAAATTGCTATTTTTTTTGCCGAAGCTGGAGCATTTGTATTTGGTAGTGGATTGGCAATTGTACCCTTTTTACATTCGGGAGTTGTGGTAGAAAACCAATGGTTGACGGAACATCAATTTGTAGATGCAGTTGCCGTTGCAATGATTACTCCCGGTCCCGTTGTTATTACTGTTGGCTTTATTGGTTATTTGGTTGCCGGTTTCCCAGGTGCTTTGGTTGCTGCTTTAGCCACATTTTTGCCTTGTTATTTATTTACGATTGCTTTGGCTCCATCTTTTAAAAAAATCGCACAAAATAAATCTATCAAAGCTTTTGTGGATGGAATTACAGCAGCTGTAGTTGGGGCATTGGTGGGAGCGGTTGGAGTAATTGCATCCAGAAGTATTTTGGACATTCCAACAACACTGATTGCTATTTCCACCATTTTTGCTTTACTTTATATCAAGAAAATTCAGGAACCCTATATTATTGCTGTTGCAGCAGTTGTGGGAGTTGTTATAAAATTAGTACTATGAACCGAAAAGAGTTTTTAAAATCAAGTACCTTGTTTGGTGCAGCAGCATTAGTGCTTCCTACTACAAATGCCTTTGCTGAAAATTTAGCCGATAATTCAATTGATAAATTGGTAGATGCCAATGGTAATTACATTCAACAAACATTGCCCTATAGCGAAAATTTTCTGGAACCCTATATGGATGCTGAAACCTTACATCTGCATTATACTTTTCATCACGGTGGAGCAGTATATCCTATCATTTTTCATCACACATCTTACATTCTATATTTTGGACTAATCTCACGAATAAAAGCAACTTACCAAAAGGAGATTTACTCAAACGAATTGAGAAAAGTTTTGGTAGTTTCGACAGATTGAAAGTTCTAATTGCTGCCACTGCCAAAAATGTAGATGGAAACGGTTGGGGTATAGTCGCCTATCAACCTTATAGTGATAGTCTTGTAGTTCTACAATGTGAAAACCATGAAAAGTTAACACAATGGGGTGCAATTCCGATATTAGTTATTGATGTTTGGGAACACGCTTATTATTTGAAATACAAAAACAAACGTACTGATTTTGTGGATGCCCTTTTTAATATTATCAATTGGGATAATGTAGCATTACGATTAAACGATGCGTTAAAATTGACATTGTAAAATTTTGAAACTAGGGTAATTATTCTGTAAAGATGTTTGTTATTAAAGGCTGATGTTCTTTTCTATTATCTATAAATTAATTGTCTAATTCAATTGTACAAAATTCTCGTTTATTTGAAGTTTTTTAAAATTTCAACAGAAATTCAATTGAATATTAGTTTAAAACTATTTTTTTAGCACTCATTATTTCAAGTTGATTTAATGAGTGCTTTTTCATTATGGCTGAAAAGCAAATTACTTGTTTTTGTAATTGATAAATCGATGATGCAAATAGCTCTCTTATTTAAGATGATACCTTGGATTACGGAATGGATAATTTTTTAGATTCAATGGAAGAAATGTGGTGTATGGTTAAATGAAGAAATAAAATACTGATTTCTTTTTTTAGCAAAAGTAAAAGTATCTGACCGCCTTTGTTTATTAGTCAGTTGAAATAAATTTATTCTCTGTCAATTTTGTATAATCTACCAGCATCAGTAATCGCATATAATGCTTCATCCAATCCCTGTGTTATGTCCCTGAAACGCTGGTTTAAGCCTGACAGTAATCTTTCTTCTCCAGTAACAATATTATTGGTAATTACCAATCTCGCAATATGTGTACCGCTTAACGCTCCGATGAAAAGATTGTTTTGCCACTCGGGAATGTGATTACCTTTGTAAAATGTCATGCCACTTGGAGAGATTACGGGATCCCAATAGTAGACTGGTTGTTCCATACCGTTTTGTTGTTGAATGGCTGAACCTATTGGTTGTCCACTATATTCCAATCCATAGGTAATAATTGGCCAGCCATAATTAGAACCAGGTTGAATACGATTAAGTTCATCGCCGCCACGGGGTCCGTGCTCGCTTTGCCAAAGTTCACCAGTAACTGGATGTAAAGCTATGCCTTGCGGATTTCGATGTCCAATGCTATACAATTCTGGCAATGCCCCAGTACCAGTAAAAATTGGATTACCAGAAGCAGGCATTCCGGAAGTGGTTATTCTGATAATTTTGCCAATGGCAGCTGAAACCGTTTGAGCGAGTGGGCGTGTATTGCTATTCGCTTTTTCTCCAGTACTTACTAATAGATTACCCGTAGCATCAAATAGAATACGACCGCCATAATGAGCTGTACTATTAGATGATGGATTGGCCCGATAAATTACCGTTGGGTTTTCAATCATTGTTTCGGTTGTAGTAAGGTTTCCTTTGGCTACCGAAGTTATTGTCCCACCTGCAACATTTTCGGAAAAAACCCAATATATCATTCTGTTGGTTGAAAATTGAGGATCGATACATAAGCCCAATAAACCACCCTGACCAGACGAATTGACAGCAGGAATCCCTGTAATAGGGCTACTTACAGTTCCTGAAGAAGTTACAATTCGCATAGTGCCCCCTTTTTCAGTAATCAATAAACGTCCATCTGGTAAACTGGTGATACCCCAAGGTGCAGTCAACGAAGATGTAATTACATTCGCTTGATAAGGTGTAGTTGTTGTTACCCTATTAACCCTGGTTTGTCCTTCAAATGCAGGTGAATAATTAGTATTAGGCGGGTTGGTTTCAACTGGTGTTCCAGTTGTTGGGGTTTCGGGTTCAGGTTCAGGATTATTTACGGTTTCCGTATTATTATCTGATTTAGAGCAGGCAATAATACTGATAAAAGCAATTAACATTAACAAAAATTGGAATGACTTTTTCATAGTATATCATTTTAGCATTCATTTATAAAAAATTATGGACGATATTCTGCATCTGTAACTGGTTGTAACCAAATAACACTAGACTTGTTTGTATTTACTCCGATAGCAATATGTGTCATTGTTTCAGTTGCTGTAGCTCCGTGCCAATGTTCCACTTTTGGAGTACATTTAATGACATCTCCTTTTAAAATGGTTTTTATGGGGCTGCCTTTTTCTTGATAAAAACCTTTACCATTTGTGACCAAAAGAATTTGTCCGTTGGAATGGATATGCCAATTCGTTCTTGCACCAGGTTCGAAAGTAACATTGCCAATATAGCTAGGATTTATACTGTCAGATAACACCAACATCTCTAAGTAGGCTGTTCCCGTAAAATTTTTACTTTCAATTTTTTTCCCTTTCGAAAATAAAGGTGTTTGTTTTACTCCTGTCTGTTCTGTTTTTGTAGATAGACTTACTGGCTTACAAGATAAAGTAATTAATCCCAAACAAATAGCAGCTATTTTATTTTTAAGTTTCATATTAATCCCGCATTTTAAAATTGACAAAATTTTTCTTTTGTTCAAGTGTCATGTTAAAGAAGCGTTTGTTTTTGTTCAAAGAGCGCATGGTTTTCATTTCCTCTTTGGTTAACTTGAAGTCAAAGACATCGATATTTTCCTTGATGTAATCTGGATTTGTCGTTCCGGGAATTACAGATAATCCTTCTTGAATATGCCAACGAATAATTGTTTGCACGATTGATTTTTTGTGTGCTTCTGCAATTTTTGCAATCACAGGATCAGATAGCAGCCCTTTATCTCCATGTCCTAACGGATACCAACATTCTATTGCAATACCATAGGGTTTCACTTTTTCGCGTATATCATTACGTTGTGCATACGGATGGCATTCTATTTGCATCACGGCAGGCTTTATCTTCATGTTGTCTACAATGGCATGAAAAACTTCATCACTGTCATCAAAATTACTGATACCCAAAGCACGGACTTTTCCAGACGCCACTGCCTTTTCCATATCATTCCAAGCACCAATAAAATCTCCTACCGGTTGATGCACATACAATAGGTCGATATAAGTGGTTTGCAAACGTGCCAACATTTTGTCTATAGCTTCAGTTGTGATGCCTTCTCCATATTCAGATGGCCAAAGTTTACTGGTAATCCATATTTCTTCACGAGGAATGCCACTTTCCTTAACAGCTGCTCCAACACCATTCTCGTTACCGTAGGCATGAGCTGTATCGATATGACGGTACCCATTTTTTAAAGCAACAAGACAAGCCGATTTGCAGTCCTCATTTGAAGCAGTATATGTACCAAGTCCGAATTGAGGCATCTCGATACCATTATTCAGTTTAAGTTTTGGCACAGCATTATTTCTTTCTTGTGCGTTTGTATTATTCATAATGCCAAATAGTAACAGTACTATTGATGCGAGATAATTTTTCATTTTCTGGTTGTTTATGTTAGTAATGTAAATTCTATTTATAGGTTTATTCTAAAAAATTCGACCAATTTATTTACTGCTTGGTTTACATATTCTGGTTTCCAGTAGGTTTGAATATGAGTTGCTCCGTCGATTAGAAATAATTCTTTGTTTTTGGCATTGGTTACTTTTTCGAAAGCTTCATCGGTCATGTATTTTGTATCGGCTTTGCTTCCTGCCATCATTAGCAAAGGTTGGTTGATTAGTTCAATTTGATCGGTTGCGTCCCAAGTCATTAAATCCATTAAACTACTCATCGTATAAAGAAAAGTTGAATTTGGATGTGCATGTGTTCTATAATAGTACTCATATCCTTCACGATACAAATCGGTTGAAGTTTTAGCAATTTCTTCATCAGTAATAGTTGCTACACCAGCATAAATTATTGTTCCGCCTGAAGCTTCTTGAGCTCGTGCTTCTGAAGCTTTGCTTAATCGTTCTTGGATGGTGTTTAATTGAGAATTCATAAATCCACTACGTCTTACTTCACCCGAATTGAACATACTTAACGTAGCAACGGCTTTAAATCGTTTATCTGATTGCACAGCTTTTAAAGTATAACCACCGCCACCACAAATTCCTAAAGCACCTAAACGATTAGCATCTACACCCGGAAATTGAGAAATAAAGTCAGCCATACCGCTAATATCTTCGGTACGAAATTTGGGTTTATCAGTATGACGCGGTTCGCCACCACTTGCTCCTTGATAACTTGCATCGGCAGCAATAGTGATATAACCTTGTTCTGCCAAACGTTGTGCATATAGACCAGCAGTTTGTTCTTTAATTCCGCCGTTTGGATGTGCAATTGTTATTGCTGGATATTTTTTTGATTTATCGTAATTTGCTGGTGTATAAATGTTGGCTACAATATCTATTCCGTTTAGTTTGTAAGTTACTGGATGAATGTTTACTTTTCCTTTTAGATTTTCTGTAATTGCACCATCGTACACTAAAGTGTAAGGATTTTGTTTTTTCCCGTTTTGCGAAAATGAATTATTTGTTGCTACTATTGACATTACTAATGTGAGTATTATTATTGCTTTGTTCATGATTTTATAGTTATTTGGATTGTATATTATCCAATACTTCAGTTACTATTTTTTTTACTGATTTAGTCTTTTTTCTTCCGATGCTTGGTTTGATTACAGTTACAAAATCTTCTAATTGATTGGGTGTTATTCCAACATTTAAAGAAATTGTCAAATGACTTTTCAGCATTGGTTCAGCATCGCCAATAGCACTTATTACTGATATTGTAACTAATTCTCTTTGGGCATACGACAGAATATCTCTTTCGAAAATATCGGCGAATAAATGTTCTTTTAAAAAAGTATCCATTACCGGAGCAAAAGCGGAATAGCCAGAAAGTGTATTGGGTTGAGGTTTTCCAGTTAGTTCTCCTAATATTTGCTTACCACGATTATATTTACTGCTGTTGTTTGTGATAGACGAAACTTCAATTCCAATAGTGTCATTTATTCCTTTTGCTTTTCGTTCTTCGAGCACTTCCATAAACGTTTGCAAACCACGAATACTTCTCGGAAAACCACAATACGCATAAGTATGAACCAAAACTTCTTTGATTTCATTTACAGTCAATTTTGCTTCTAATCCATTATTCAATGCTACTTTTAATTCTTCCAAATCAGCTGTAGCTGTTAGTGAAGCAATGGAAATGATATTTTTTTCTTTTGCGGATAATCTAACTTCATTCGTTTTCATTTCTTGTGCCATTATTTTATTGGAAAACATTGAAATACTTACTATAATTAGTAATAAACCGATTGCTTTAAAATGTTTCATCTTGTTTTTAGTTTTTTAGCAGATTTAGTTTTTTTAGCCAAACTGTAATTTCTTTTTCGGTTTCAATTTTCTTTTCGCCTTCCATTACATATAATATTCCATCTCTTTCAATTCCGCCTTTTACAGAAAATCCTTTTTCAACTTTGCTGTCAGGACAGAGTTCCTCAACTTTCTCAAAACTGCTACCAATTCCATATCCTGCATTGGTATTAAATGGAATTATTGTTTTTCCTTTGAAATTATATTGCTTTAAAAAACTTTTCATTGGTGGCGGTAACTGCATTCCCCAAGTTGGAAATCCTACAAATACAACATCGTATTTTTCGATGCTATCAATTTTTGTTTTTAGTGGTGGAAGAAAATTAGTTTTATTTTCGTTTGCTACTTGATCTACAATTGCTTTATAATTTTCTGGATATGGTTTTTCTAATTCTAATTCGACTAAATCACCACCAACGTGTTTCTGAATTAATTGAGCAACCGTTTTTGTGTTTTTTGTTCTGGATAAATAGACGATAAGTGTTTTTTGTTCTTTCAAATATTCAATTTCATCGGATTTTGGTTTCTCAAAGCCACAACAAAACAACATCAATAAAATTGGTGCTATAATCAATAGGGTATATTTTTTTAATGTTGTCATTTGGTTTATTTATTTGAAAAGTTCAGTACAATTGTTCTTCAATTTATATCTGATTGAAATTTTATTGTCCTGATGCCATTAGTTTTGTGAACGATAATGAGCCAAGTTTCCAGCCATTTTCGTCTTTGATATAAACCTCTGTGACCATAAACGGATTGGTTACTTCATTTCCGCCAACAACAGCCAATAGCGTAATTCTGTTTAAAAGAATTGCAGTAGTTCCGATTATGTTTACCGAAACTTCATGAATATCTGCTTTCTTATAATGAATTCCTCCGCTTTTAATTATATTGATTTCTTGCGTTTTACCCCAACTTCCTCCCATGTGGACAAAAACCGATTTATCATCAAAAAGTTGCTCTAATTTGACAACATCTTTTTCAGCCATCCAATCCCATTTGTCTTTTGAAAGTTGAATGATTTCCTGTTCGGTTTTGGTTTCTTTTTTTATCATTTTTTCAACTTTGGTTTGTTGCCCGAAAGAATAAATCGAGCTTGCTGTTATCATTAGTACAAAAAATAGTGTTTTCATTTTAGATAAATTTTAATAGATTATTTTCCAACTCTTTCTTTCAAATGTTGAGGATAGCGTTCTCCAACGATTTCTATTTGCTTCAACGAATTTTCAATTTTAACTAAATCATCAGCCGAAAATTCAACTGAAACAGCCCCAATATTTTCTTCTAATCTGTGCAATTTTGTTGTTCCTGGAATTGGAGCAATCCAAGGTTTTTGTGCTAACAACCAAGCCAAAGCAATTTGAGCTGGTGTAGCTTCTTTTTCTTTTGCAATTGAGCTAATCAAATCTACTAATGATTGATTTGCCAATCTGTTTTCCTCTGAAAAGCGAGGTACAATGTTTCTAAAATCGGAAGGAACAAATTTGGTTTCACTCGTCATTGTTCCTGTCAAAAATCCTTTTCCTAACGGGCTGAAAGGAACAAAACCAATTCCTAATTCTTCTAAAGTTGGAATAATTTCTTTTTCGGCTTCACGATAAAATAAGGAATATTCACTTTGCAATGCAGTTATCGGCTGAATTTTGTGAGCTTTACGAATGGTTTCTGCATTTGCTTCAGACAGTCCAAAATGTTTTACTTTTCCTTCTCTGATTAAATCTTTTACAGTTCCTGCAACTTCTTCGATAGGAACATTTGGATCAACTCTGTGTTGATAGAGTAAATCAATACAATCGGTTTTCAATCTTTTGAGTGAAGCTTCAACAACTGCTTTTATCCTTGTTGGACTACTATCTAGTCCTTGAGTAGAGTCGCCATCTTGAAAACCAAATTTTGTAGCAATAACAACATCTTTTCTGAATGGTTTTAGTGCTTCTCCCAGTAATTCTTCATTAGTAAATGGTCCATAACATTCGGCTGTATCAAAAAAAGTAACTCCTTTTTCAAAAGCTGTTCTTATTAATTTAATGGCTTCATTATTCTCGGTAGGAATTCCATATCCAAAACTCAATCCCATACAACCCAATCCTAACTCTGAAACTTCTAATCCATTGTTTCCTACTAATCTTTTTTGCATAAATTTATTTTTTTAAAGGTGCTTCCACTTTTGAAAATTGCAATACAAATTCAGGTAATCGCTCTCCTAAAATTTGAATTGCATTTAATTGTATATTAAACTCTTGTAACTCATTTGTTGTGAATTTCACATTATTCGCACCAATATTTTCAGTCATGTGAGCCATTTGTGTAGTTCCTGGAATTGGAACAATCCAAGGCTTTTGAGCCAATAGCCAAGCCAATGAAATTTGAGCAGGAGTAGCTTGTTTTTTCTCTCCCCAATTTTTTATCAGGTTGACTAATGCCATGTTATTTTGAATGTTATCGGCAGAAAAACGGCTTTCATTTCCACGAATGTCACCTTGTGCATAACGCGTGTTTGCATCAATTGCACCAGTAAGAAAACCAACTCCAAGTGGGCTCCAAGGAACAAATCCAATACCTAATTCTTCGCAAAGTGGAATAATATCGTTGTCAGAACCGTGATAAAGTAACGAGTGTTCGTTTTGAATTGCTGTAACCGGATGCTCTTTGTGAGCTCTTCTTACCGTTTGCAAACCTGGTTCTGAAAGTCCGTAATGCAATACTTTGCCTTCTTTAATCAAATCTTTTATTGCTCCAACAACGTCTTCAATTGGAACTTGTGGATCTACTCGGTGTTGGTATAACAAATCAATTCTATCAGTCTTTAATCGTTTCAACATGTTTTCAACCACTTTTTTAATGTGATCGGGTTTGCTGTTTAATCCTGGTAATCTTTTTCCGTTTTCTTGGTCAATATTCCAACCAAACTTTGTAGCAATCACTATTTCATTTCTGAAAGAGGAAACGCCTTCGCCTAGTATTTTTTCGACTTCCCAAGGACCATAAGCTTCGGCTGCATCAAAAAAAGTAACGCCTTTATCAAATGCAGTTCGAATAATATTGTGCATTTCTGAACGTAATGGAATTGTAGTTTGGTAAGTTCTACTCATGTTTTGAACTCCTAAACCAATTGAAGAAACTTCAAGCTTTCCTAATTTTCGCTTACTTGATGATGGTAATAAAAGATTATCATTTTTTAAATGATTTTCGATTTCATTGGATGTTTTAGCAAAAGTATCAAAAGGTATAAGTGCACTTCCTGCGATTGCTAATCCTGCTGTTTTTAAAAGGTTCCTGCGGTTCATAATTATAGTTTTTTGGGAAATGTTACTTTATAAAGATACTTTGTATTCGCTTAAGTTTTTGACCATTTGAGGGTTACGATGGTCGAAAAATAAACTTTGATTGGTGTCTAATGAAGTAATAACTTGCATATCATCATTTGAAAGTTCAAAATCAAAGATGTTGAAGTTTTCAATCATTCTTTCTTTTCTAATTGATTTAGGAATTACAACCACACCACGTTGCGTTAACCAACGAAGAATAAGCTGTGCAACCGATTTATTATATTTATTTCCTATTGATAATAGAACTTCGTTTTGGAAAATGTTATTTTTTCCTTCTGCAAACGGTCCCCAAGACTGGATTTGGACATTGTTTTCTTGAAGGAATTGTTGGTTTTCAGTTTGCTGTAGAAAAGGATGTGTTTCAATTTGGTTTACCGCAGGCGTGAAACCACTATTCACAATCAAATCCATTACTCTATCTGGGTGAAAATTAGCTACTCCAATAGCTCTTATTTTTCCCTGAAAATACAATTCCTGCATGGCGAGCCAAGATCCAAAAACATCACCATAAGGCTGATGGATAAGATATAGATCCAAATAATCTAATTGTAGTTTATTTAATGATTTTTCAAAAGCAATTAATGTATTTTCATATCCGACATCCTGAATCCAAAGTTTTGTAGTAATAAAGAATTCTTCTCTCGGTACGCCACTTTTTTTAATAGCATTACCTACAGCGGTTTCGTTCATGTAAGAAGCGGCTGTATCAATAAGACGATAACCACTTTCGATAGCTTCTAAAACTGCTTTTTCACATTCTGCTGGATCGGGAATTTGAAAAACCCCAAATCCTAAAATTGGCATTTCAACTCCGTTGTTTAATTTTATAGTTTTCATTTTTTTACACTTTAAATTTTTTTTAGCAAATTTCCATCTATTTCCAATATTCACTTGTATATATATTACAGTGTCTTTTACCAATATTACTGATTGCATTCATTTATAGTATTTTACTAATTTGTTTTAGCTAATTTTGAATAAAAATTAAAGAGCTATGGAAGCCATTCATTTTAATACAGTGCATGATTATAATCGTTTTAATCAACACAATACACAGCATCCACTGGTAAGTGTAATAGATTTTTCGAAAGCTGAAAAACGAACAGGTTCTAAAATGTATTTTGGGTTATACTGTGTTTTTTTGAAAGATGTCAAATGTGGGGATCTTACTTATGGAAAACAAACCTATGACTATCAGGAAGGAACTTTAGTATTTGTTTCACCTGGTCAGGTTGTAGATGTTGCCAATAAAACCGATATGTATCAGCCAATGGGACATGGATTAGCATTTCATCCCGATTTGATACATGGAACTTCATTAGGAAAGGTTTTAAATAATTATGGCTTTTTCAATTACCAATCACATGAAGCTTTACACATTTCAGAACGTGAACGCCAAATAGTTTTAGATTGTTTTTCTAAAATTGAATTTGAATTACAACAATCCGTGGATAAGCACAGCAAAAAACTAATTACGACAAATATTGAATTGTTTTTAGATTATTGCGAACGTTTTTATGACCGACAGTTTATTACCAGAGAGCATATAAATTCTGATATTTTAACTCAATTTGAAACCTGTTTACAAGATTATTTTACTACAGGAAAAGCGGAAACCATTGGTTTTCCGATGGTTCACTATTTTGCTGATCAATTACATCTTTCTCCTAATTACTTTGGTGACCTAATAAAAAAAGAAACAGGTGTTTCGGCTCAAGATTACATTCAAAATAAAGTGATTCAAGTAGCTAAGGAACGTGTATTCGATCAAAGTAAATCAATTAGTGAAATTGCTTACGAGCTAGGTTTCAAATATCCTCAACATTTCTCAAGATTATTTAAACAAAGGGTAGGGTATTCTCCTAATGAATTTAGAAATTTAAATTAAATCAAAAACGTAAGTTTCCAAAATTAGGAAACTTGCGTTTTTTTATTTTTAGAGTCAATTGTGAATTTATCTTTTAAAATTTGCATATCCTCACTTACTTTTTTGTCGATAATTTTAGCATAATGTTGAGTAGTTTGAATGTTTTTATGTCCAAGTATTTTACTCACACTTGTTTTTGTAATCACTTGAAAATATTAGATTATGAAATTCCTCTATCGTTAAATTTTGGAGAGTAGAGTGCCTCCTGTGTCTATTGTAGAAATTTTCTATATAGCCTGAAATAGATTCTTTTGCTTTTTCTTTTGTGGCATATGTGTTATGGTAGACCAGTTCGGTTTTCAGCGTTTTGAAAAAACTTTCCGCCACGGCATTGTCAAAGCAGTTCCCTCTTCCGCTCATGCTTCGGGTTATCTGTCCGGTTCCTTCAAGTAAAGATGCAAACCACAGGCAGGCGTATTGTGTTCCCCTGTCTGAGTGGAACAGCAGTTTTTGGTTACTCTCTAGAGGACGATTCCGTATTGCATTTTTAAAAGCCCTTATACTTGTTTCTTTTGCTTTAAGTGTTTCGCTGAGCGACCATCCGATTACCTTACGGTCAAAAAGGTCTATTACCACAGTGAGATACAGCCAGCCCTCGTCAGTCTCTATATAGGTTATGTCCGAAACCCATACTTCATTGCAGTGGGATACTTTAAAATTCTGGTCCAGTATGTTCTGAGCCGTGAAATGTTTATGAGAGGAGCTTGTGGTTTTTCTGAATTTTGATTTTGCGATGCTGCGCAGATGGTTTTCCATCATTATTTTAGCCACAAATGCTCTGGAGACTTTAATACCGATTGAGGAGAGTTCTTTGGCAATTCGCGGACTTCCGTATCTGCACTGGCTCCAGTGATAGATTCTGGTAATTTCAGAGGTAATCAAGGCTTTATGTGCAGCTCTTCTGGAAGACAGCCTTTTCAGCCATTTATAATAGCAGCTGGGAGTCGCCTGAAAAACCCGGCACATCTTCCCAATGGGAAATCTGCCAGTATTTTCTTTTATAAACTGGTATACAGCTCTTCTTTCCCTGTGAAGAATTCCGGCAGCTTCCTGTAAAATATCCCGCTCCATCCGAATGTTTTTAATTTCCTTCCGAAGTCCGGCTGTTTCCTTTCTATCTGAATTTGGGTCGCTTCTCAGGTACAGGGTGAGCTTTCCGTCCCTGAACAGATTTTTCCAGTGCTGCAGGCTGTTTTTGTTGATCCGCAGCTTATCGGCAGCGAGCCGAACGCTTTTGTGCCCAATGCAGGTCTTGACGGCCCAGATTTTAAAGTCAATGCTGTATTTTTTTCTGCTGTTTCCCATCCTGATAAAAGTTAGGTGCGTTATTCTGCCCAGAGGGCAGTAAGAATTATAACGTAGATTTTTCCAACTTTTAAGCTGGCCTAAACAGAATTCGCCTTAACTTTTTGTGACACTTTTGGAGGCAACTCCAGTATTATGTTACTGAAAATATGGATACAGAAAGCAGTTTGAAAGTCTTAAAAATCGCTCTAAAACACAGAAATGATAAAAGCTTACAATTGATACATCCTTCTGATAATGGACTTCAGTATTGTGCAGATCACTATCAAAAAGAACTACATAAAAGTGAAATCTTAAGCAGTATGACACAAAATTCAGATCGTTATAAAAATGCAATTGCAGAAAGTATTAATGGTTTTAGAAAAAAGGAATTTATGATTGATAAATAAAATTAAAAAAAGAAATAATGTAAAAAAATGTAAAAGAAGTTATCAATATTTATAATGATATTAGAACTCATTATTCTAACCACATGCTTACATCCAATCAGATACATGAACAAGATAAAATCAAAATGTGTACTTATAAAACAAAAAATAGTAGTAAACCTGAGCTTACTACTGTCTGAAATTTGTATTTTTATTTATCCTTTATAACTACTAATTATATAGTTTTCCTGCCTGTTCGCTATACACTATATTTTAACTTTAGTTGTTTATAAAAAAGTTATTTATCAAGATTTACGATTATAAATTAGCATGAATGCGTTTTTTTTAAATCACATTGTTTAATAATAACTAATGCAGTTGTCAGCATATTTGAAAATTCAATAAATGGAATTGTAATTTCATTTCTATCTATAAGATTTTCTGCTTCGTTTTTTAGCATTTTTATTTTTACCATTGCCAAATGGGTATCGCGAACATCGCTGGCATAAAATGAAGTTATAAGTTTCTGTAGTTCTTTTTTTAAATTTAGGTACGGTTCGTAGTCATTTTTAATATTTACGGCCGAAAATTTTGGAAGAAGGATTTTGGAAGAAAAAATAAATGTAGCAATAGTTTTATCAATGTTATCAGATGCCTGATGAGCAAAAACTAAAGCTTCAAGAAGTGAATTAGAAGCCAATCGATTTTTACCATGTAATCCTGTCCGGGCACATTCACCAATAGCATATAAATTTTTGATTGTAGTAGCACCGTTGCGGTCTACTTTAATGCCTCCACATTGGTAATGAGCCGCAGGAACAATTGGAATCAGATCTTTTTCTGGATATAAACCTATTGCATTACAATGGGTGGAGATAGAAGGAAAATGTTTAAAAAAATCAGCTTGATCTAAATGTCTACAATCCAGATATACATGTTTTTTTTGAGTTTCGTGCATTTCGATACTAATAGCACGGGAAACAATATCTCGGGTAGCTAGTTCGCCTCTTAAATCGTATTTAAAAAGAAATCTTTTGTGTTCTTCGTTTACAATATAGGCTCCAAAACCTCTTACAGCTTCTGAAATTAAGAATAGCGGATTTTTGTTCCCGGAAGCTAATGCTGTTGGGTGAAATTGCATGTATTGCATATCTTCGATTTCTACTCCTGCACGAGCCGCCATTGCAATTCCGTCACCAGTAGCAATCGCAGGATTAGTTGTGTTTTCAAAAAGTTGCCCGCAGCCACCTGTGCTAAGTAGAATAACTCTGGTACGTATATATTTTATTATGTAATTGTTTTTATCATAAAAAAAAGCACCAGTACAGCTTACTTCATTATGTTTTGTTTCAGTATTCAATTCTATAACCTGATGATTTTCCAAAATTTTAATATTTTTTATTTGAGTGATGATGGAAAGAAGCTTTTTTTCAATTTCTAATCCTGTACTATCTTTATGATGGAGAATTCGATGTTGGGAATGACCACCTTCCAGACCTAAATCCCATTGTCCTTCCTGATTTTTATCAAATTTGGCGCCGACTTCTATTAGTTCTTTTAATCTTTCGGGGGCTTGTTCAATAACCATTTTAACAATTTCTTGATCACAAAGACCGCCACCAGATCTCAGCGTATCTTTTATATGCTGATCAAAACTATCTTTCAAATGATTGGTGACAACAGCAATCCCTCCTTGCGCAAGTTGGGTATTACTGTTGCTTGCCATTTCTTTTGTCATGATACAAATAGATAAATCTGGGCGTTTCCTTGCCGTTTTAATGGCAAAAAATAGTCCTGAAATACCAGAGCCTACTATTAGAATATCAGTTTTAGGCATGTTTTTAGGTTTAAGAAAGTTTAATTATTTTTATGAGTTTGAGCGTTCCACGCTTCACTTGTTCATTTATTTTAATTAGTAATATTTATTTTTAAGATGTAGATAAGTTTTACAGTTTATTTACTTTAATAAAGATTCGTTTACTAATAATCGGTTTAGTGTGGTAGGATTCGAATTAGCTTTTTATAGACACGAATTTTAAAGGTTAGTACATGATTCCAACTTAGTAACTACAGAGAAAATGGGATGTCAACCCTACTCATTATCTGTAAAATATGAAATTTACATTCTGGATGTGCAACAATTCAAACGATGGGATATTTTTCAAGGAAACTTAAATTATCCAGTCTACATAGTGAACTATGAACTTACCTGAGAACATATAAAACAATTATTTACCCTGTTTTTCTTTTTGAAGATTATAGGTTTTATTTTTATCAAAATCGATTTTTTATTGATTGGAATTGATGATGATTTTATTATTTGAAAAGTAAAACCAAGTTGTTCAGGGTTTTGAGTTTATCCGAACAATTATATTAAAAAGAATCTCTGGGAGAACATACTTCCAGAGATTCGTTTTTAGTTTACTTACTTTTTTTTCTAAGGGTAAGATCAAAGACAAACCAGCACAATGCCAATACACCAAATCCGAAGATAGTATCGCCAATAGCCCTAAGCCATTTCAAAGTTACCATCGCTGGTTGCTGCATTAGTTCGGCCGAACGTGCATACCACATTCCGTTCTCGATACTTTCTATAGCTTGCCAAATTCCAACAGGAAGAAGACTCAGTAACGCCATAGCCAGCAATCCAATATTAGTAGACCAGAATATGAATTTCATTGCTTTTTCATTCCATATCTCATGTCTGTATAAACTACGTAGCACAAACAACATCAAACCAATTCCGAGCATTCCATAAACTCCAAATAAGGCCGTATGTCCGTGTAAAGGCGTTGTGTTTAAGCCTTGAACGTAATATAAAGCAATAGGCGGATTAATGATAAAACCAAATACTCCGGCTCCTAAGAAATTCCAGAAAGCAACCGCAATCATAAAATAGATAGGCCATTTATAGTCCTTGATCCATTGTGTTGATTTTGACAGTTTGTAGTTATGGTAGGCTTCATAGCCAATTAAAACCAGTGGCACAATCTCCAAAGCGCTAAAGGTTGCTCCAAGAGCCATCACAGCAGTTGGAGTTCCTGCGAAATAAAGATGATGAAATGTTCCTAATATTCCGCCAGACATAAAAATGATAGTAGAGAAAATAACATTCAGCGTTGCTGTTTTTGTTTTTAACAGACCTAAGCGAACAAATAAAAATGCAATTACCACAGTAGCAAATACTTCAAAAAAGCCTTCTACCCATAGGTGTACGACCCACCATCTCCAATATTCAGCAATGGCCAGATTGGTCTGTCTTCCCCACATTAGACCAGCTGCATAGAAAGTAGCAATAGCGGTACATGAGATTAAGAACATTATGATAAGGTTTCTTTCTCCTGTTTTTTTCTTCAATACAGGAAGTAAAGGACGAACCATTAATGCCAACCAAAGAAACAATCCTACAAGAAGAAATATCTGCCAGAATCGACCTAAATCTACATATTCGTAACCCTGATGACCAAACCAGAAGTTTTCTACCAAATTAAGTTTTTGCATGACACCAAACCATTGTCCTGCCATTGATCCTAGTACAATTAATAGTAAAGCATAAAACAAAAAGTCTACCCCAAATGTTTGAAATTTTGGATCCTTACCAGAAACCGCCGGTGCAATATATAATCCCGTTGCAAGCCAGGCTGTTGCTATCCAGAATATAGCCAGTTGAGTATGCCAGGTTCTAGTCACTGCGTAAGGTAGAATCTGATCCAGAGGAATACCAAAGAATCCATTTCCTTCTACGCCGTAGTGTGCAGTAATAATACCCATTACAACCTGCAATACAATTAAAAGACTTACTACCCAAAGATATTTTTTTATTCGAAACATCGAAGGTGTCATTCCTTGTTTTAGTAGGGGATCCTGAACTGGTATTTCAAAATGCTCATCTTCTCCAGATCGCACATGATAAAAAATTAGAACACCGATGCAAAATAACAGCAGTATGATACTAACTCCTGACCATACCAGAAGATCTTTGGTAGCTACATTTCCAACTAATTCATCAGATGGCCAGTTGTGTGTGTATGAAATTTTCTGATTTGG
>NCET01000334.1 GCA_002280815.1 Flavobacteriales bacterium 32-34-25
TATTCTATGAATTTGAATTTGCATGGAAAAAAAGGAAAATTCAAATACGGTTCAAAAATTGCTTATACCGAATCAGACAAAGAATCCTTTAATAGCTGGGTGGGAGAATCGGCAATTCAGGCATTAGTGACTGCTATTCCTACGATGCCGGTTTATGATGATAATTGGCTAGGTGGATATGGAGGAACATACAGCGATACGCAAAAAGCAATTTCACTTAATGTTATAGGATACAATAATTTAATTTCAAACACTGGAAAAAGAAGTCACTTTATTGGAGACATCTGGGGAGAGTGGGAAATAGTTAAAGGACTAAAATACAAATTGGATGTAAGTTATGATAAAGTACATTGGTTTGATAAACGATATACTCCTGAATTTGAACTGGGATGGTATTATAAAGTTCCTAGTGACAGAGCAACTCTTAACATTGCTACCGGAAATCAAATCAAAACCTTTGTAAATAACATTCTTACTTATAATGTAAGTTTAGGAAAACACAATATTGATGCTTTAGTTGGTTCTATCGACGAAAGAAATAACTATTATAATCATTTTTCTTCGGGTGTAGGATATGATGCTACTGATATTAAAAAATTACAATTTGCAGATAATACCAATACCAATGAATACGAATATACCATTACCGGAAAATCGTATATCAGCAGATTGAATTATGGTTATGACGATCGTTATTTGCTTACTGCTAACTTTAGACAGGACAAAACGTCTTTGTTTAGTCAAAAATACAATTCGGCTAATTTCTACTCTTTTTCAGGAGCCTGGAAATTAAGTAATGAAAAATTCATTCACTTACCGGAATGGGTTAGCAATGTGAAGTTAAGAGGAGGATACGGAATTATAGGAAACAATACCATTCCACAATATTTCTTTGCCACTACTATGAACAGTTTTGCCAGCTATACTTTTAATAACGAATTAGCTCCAGGTGCAACAGTGGTGAGTGCCTTAGATCCAAATGTACATTGGGAAGAAACTAAAACAACCAATGTAGCTCTTGAATTAGGAATGTTTAACAATGATTTACAGTTGACAGCAGAGTATTTTATTAAAAAATCAAATGATTTATTGATTAGAGTTCCGTTGCCTTTTTCTTCAGGAGCTTTTCCATCAGATGTTACAACCAATGCTGGAGCATTAGAAAACAGAGGAGTTGAATTCTCGTTGATGTATAATAATAACAAAAACGAATTCAAGTACAGCATTGCGGCTAATATTGGAACTTTAAAAAATAAAGTGACACAAATTGGTTTTTCTGAAAATGGAAATCCTATACCGGGTCTTGCCGCTATGACACAGGTAGGAAGATCGATAGGTGAAATTTACGCTTATGAAACAGATGGAATTTTTCAATCTCAGGCAGAAATTGACGCAGCACCTACACAGACCAATGTTCAGGTAGGAGATATAAAATTCAAAGATCAATTAACAGTAGATACTGATGGTGATGGCGTTTTTGATGCTGCTGATGGAGTTATAACTGACAGAGACAGAGTATTTCAGGGAGTTACTATACCTAAATACAACTATGGTATCAATCTAAGTGCTTCTTATAAAAACTGGAATGCTACTATGTTTTGGCAAGGAAGCGGTGGAAACAAAGTATTCAATGGTTTGTATCGTGACTTAATGGTTGGTAAATATGGAAATCATCATACAGATATGTTAGATTACTGGACTCCAACAAATACCGATACTAATGTACCAAGACCATCAATACAGGATCCTAACGGAAACAGCCGTGATTCGAATCGATTTATAGAAAGTGGTAACTACATTAAATTACAAACAGCTGAGATTAGTTATAACATTCCGGTTAGTAAAACCAGTTTTATTCAAAATGCAAGAGTATATGCTAATGGACAAAACTTATGGATTATTTCTAAATATAGAGGTTATGACCCTGATTTCATTAGTGATGGATTATTCTCAAGAGGATATGACGGAGGCTCTTTTCCTAATCCAAGAACCATCTCTTTAGGTATTGAAGTGAATTTTTAAAACCAAGAAATCAATTTAAAACAAATCAAAATGAAACATAAAATATATAATTATTTAGCTGGTTTCTTTTCACTGGCAATAATAACAACAAGCTGTGTTAACGATGAAGATTTAATTCAGGTTGACCCTAATAATAATGCTGTTGACTCTTTTTGGAAAACCGATTCAGATGCTTTACAAGGTGTCAATGCAGCCTACGGAAGTTTATTAACTGACGGAACTTATATGCGTAGTACTCCTTTATTGTTAGATTTAAAAGGAGATGATTGCAGAAGTAACAGCCCTTGGCCTGCTATGGCTAATGTGGGAAGATTTAATTCTAATGTTAGTGATGCCGCCATTTATGGCTGGGCTTATGAAACCTATTATCAGGGAATTTTTAGAGCCAATCAGGTTTTGACTAATGTACCTTCTATTAATTTCACTGATGCAGCATTAAAAGATAGAATTTTAGGGCAGGCGTATTTTTTAAGAGGATTGTACTTGTTTCATGCCGTTAATATGTTTAAAAATGTACCGGTTCCAACACAGCTGGCTGCAATTTATCCACAAAAAACAGAAGCCGAAGGCTGGGCTCAGGTTATTGCCGATTTTAAAATGGCAGCCGAATTGTTGCCAAAGTCTTATACTGAGGTTTCAGGATTAGACGCAGGAGAAAAAGGTCGCGCAACTAAAGGTGCTGCATTGGGATATTTAGGAAAAGCCTATTTGTTTACCAAAGATTTTACAAATGCCAGAGATACTTTTAAAGAAGTGATTGATTTAGGAGTTTATTCATTAGTATCTAATTACCGTGATAATTTTACGGAAACCAATGAAAATAACTCGGAATCTTTGTTTGAAGTACAATTCAGTAGAGAAGCTGGAGGAGTTGACTTAGGTTGGGGTGGTGCTCCGGCTTCAGGATGGGGAAAAACTTCGGCAAGAGCCATTACTTATGGTCCTAGAGATTTTGGATTTACGGATGTTCAGCCAACCAGGGCTTTATTTGACGAATTTCATCAGGAATTAACTCTATCGGGAGCGATAGATCCACGTTTAGATGCAACCATGTTTTATAACAAGCCAGGCGGAATGCAATTGTACGGACAAGACTTTGCTACTAAATACGCTAATAATTCAGGAGATTTGAACGATTTGTTTTGTAGAAAATATCAAAATTCTGATGGACAAAAAGTAAATGAATTTGACTGGAGATCGGGAATTAACGAACGCTTATTGCGTTATGCTGATGTTTTGTTAATGTATGCCGAATGTTTAAACGAAACTGGAAATACAGCCGATGCTTATACTTACATCCAAATGGTTAGAGACCGTGTGAATTTACCATTCGTATGCACCCGGCAGAGAATTTTTCCCAATACCTCAATTAGAAAGAGATAATAATCCAGGGACAATTCCAAACGATAGTTATTAATAGTATTTAGTCAATCCTGATTTATAATATCACAAGGTAACTCCTTAAAAAAGGATGCCTTGTGGTATTATAATGAGGACTAAAGAATTTAAAGGGTTAAAAAACAAGGAAAATTAGAAATGATAATTGCCCTTATCTCTGTATCGTTTTAGAGAGAAAATAAAAAAGAAAAAAATGAAAAATTCAAAATCCATTTTAAAAAAAGCGTCTTTTGTTGGCTTTCTTTTGATTGTACTTGCTGCAGTAAGTTGTTCTAAAGATGATCCTGCCACAGATGAAACAGTTCCTCCTATTGTAGTAGTTCCTCCAGTGGTAACACCCCCATTTGATGGGCCGAAATATGCTGATAATTACACTTCGATTGCTTCCTGGAGTAGCAGGGCACAATGGAATTTAGCTAACGTACATGATCCATCTGTTGAAAAATCAGGGGAGTATTATTACATGTATCAAACGGATGCTTCTTACGGGAATGCACATGATGGATATGGACATTTCCCTTACCGACGTTCTAAAGATTTGATCACTTGGGAATTTATGGGAACGGCTATGGCGCAACCACCAGCTTGGGTAAAAGATTCTTTGAACAATAAAAGAGCCAGAATGGTTCCTGCTTTACCACCAATAGCTAATCCAAGATATGGATATTGGGCTCCTTTTGTAAAAAAAGTAGGCAATAAATACCGAATGTATTACAGTATTGTGGTCGATGAACCTATTACGGGAACTAGTTTTGACACTTCATGGTCAGAAAGAGCTTTTATTGGATTGGCTGAATCCGATGATTTAGCATCTAATGTATGGGTTGACAAAGGAATGGTGGTGTGTTCTGAACCAGATGGAGTAAAACCGTATTCTTTTACAGGTGTAAGAAATTGGGAAAATGCTTATTTTAAATTCAATGCAATCGAT
Source organism: Flavobacteriales bacterium 32-34-25 (assembly GCA_002280815.1). Lineage (GTDB taxonomy): Bacteria > Bacteroidota > Bacteroidia > Flavobacteriales > Flavobacteriaceae > Flavobacterium. Next base: position 4,352 of record NCET01000334.1, read on the forward strand.
CCCACTTTTACAATCACTCCAGAAGGCGAACATTATTTAATTTATGGTTCCTGGCATTCGGGAATTGCAGCCTTGAAATTAAATCCAACTACGGGTAAACCGGATCAACTAAAAACCTTAAGCGATTATGGAACCC
>NCET01000335.1 GCA_002280815.1 Flavobacteriales bacterium 32-34-25
AATTGAGCTTGTATTGTGCAAATACTAAACAAACAGAATACTATCGAAAATCGAGACTTAAAAAAGCGGTAATTATTGACTGACTTAAACATATATTTTATACTTAATTCTTTTTAGATTCTTTTTTCACTGGCGGAGCTACAAAACTCGTTTCGCTTTTTCCTAAATCTTTAGAAGTTGCCACTGCAATTCCTCTTTGTTCTGCTTTGTTTACTGCGCAATAAAAATGATATACCACTCCGTCGTGCTTTACTATAAATGATTTGTGGGCAAACATATTATCATAAGGCTCTGACGATTCAATTAAATTATCCCCTTTCCATTCTTTCCAGTTTACTAAATCATTCGAAACAGCAAAACGATTAAATGCTCCTTGATTCCAATCTCTCCAAAAAGCTCCAAAATAAAACATCACCCAGGTATCGTTAACACGTTGAATATAGGCATCGCCTGTAATTCCTCTGTGGTGATTCAACATCGGCTTTTTTCCATAACGTTTCCAGGTTTTCATATCATTAGAAACTGCCATACCAATTCTTTCAGCTCCTTTTGCTGGATTCAAACTATCGCCACGGGCATTGTAATACATAATAAATTTACTTCCTGTAATGCGTTCTTTGTCTTCAATAACCGAATTTTTATACATGGTGCTGTTATCCCAAAAACTTACATCTTTATCTTTTGGCGTTAAAACAGGTTTAGGCAAACGCTCAAATTCGTGCGCTTTTGTTGGAGATTCCTTCGTGTAAGCCATTCCGATTGATAAAACACCTGCTTCATATCCAGTAGTATTTCCACCAAAATAACTCATCCAATATTTCCCATCGTATTTATTCCATTTGTAGCTTCCGCCCCAAGTTGGATCTTGTAATGAAATATAACCCGCTTTTTGATTGACATCCCACTCTGATTCATTTTTAGAAAACGACATCACTTTTCCTAAATGTTTCCAATGCAATAGATCGTCGCTTTCAGCCAACCAGGTTTCGTATCCTCTTCCGTCATAAATCAAATAGGTCATAAACCATTTGTTGTCTTTACGAAAAACCGAAGGACAATCCATTTTGTATGAGTTATCTGTCGACACCATCACCAAACCATATTTATAAGGTGTTTTTACCTCGTTATAAATTTCATTCATAACAGTATCGGTGATCTCTCTTTTCTTGTACTTTGTCGTTGCGCAGCTACTTATAAAAAGTGTTGTAATGGCAATAATTAGGTATTTAATTTTCATTTTCTGTGTGTAATTTATGGCACGCGGATGACACGGATTTAAGCCGATTTTCGCGGGTTTTATTTTTTTGTTTCACGCAGATTTAAAAGGATTTTGGCAGATTGACGCAGAGTATTTAATTTAAAAATCTGCGTCAATCTGCTTTAATCTGCCAAATCTGCGTGAAATTTAATTTAGTTCATTTCTTTCAATCTGGATTCCATTACGTCTTTGTTCAGTTTTACTTTTACCATTCCTGTCGGGTGAAATCTTCTTTTCAGATCGATGGCGTTGTATACGATTGTATAAACGTCGTTTCCTTCGGGAATTAAACACAAGGGTGTTCTCATAATATCCCACCATTTATCGACTTTTGTTTCAATTGGCAGGTAGCGTGCTTCTCCCCAATTGATTCCGTCTTTCGAAAGTGAATATCCAATCATGTTTGGTAAATGATGTCCCCAGCCGTCAGGGCCTCCGTCAAAAATGGCGATGTACAAGCCGTTTGGTAACTGACTTACAATTGGATTTTCGACAAACTGCGGATGTATTGATTTAATTGGTTCCAGACCTTTGTTCATTCTTTGCCACGGACCTTCTAAACTTTTTGATTCGGCCAAAGCTACAAACCAGCCTTTTCCTGATTTTTTAGGATAATCTGCCCAAGAGGTAAATGGATAGGCTCCGCTGTAAAATCCAAAATATTTATCGCCCACTTTATACGGAAAAAAAGAAGCCACACCTTGACGTCCTTCCCACGGCTGTGAATCTAATCCCGGTTCCATGATGATTCCCATATCTTTGTATGGACCGCCGATTCCGTCAATTCCCTCTACGGTTGATTCGCAACGCCAGATTCTTCCGAAAGAATGATTTGGTTCAATAGTTTTACTAACCGTATACGCCAAATAATAGCCGTACCATTTGTTTGCCTTTTCGTTAAAAACCGGCATATACGACCAAATAGCGGCACGGCGATCATTAATTGGGTTATCGTCTTCGGTTATAGCATAAGTTCCGCTGGCCTGATAAAGGGTTGATTCTCTTTTCCAGTGAATGGCATCTTTACTAGTCCAGTGACCGATTCGGGTTTTTACACGATCGTAATAATAATCAATTCCTTTTTCTCCGGCTCTTTCTGTTGGAAACATATGATAGGTATTGCCTACTTTTACCACGCGGCCTCCTTCAAAACCGCCCTGAATACCTTCAGTTCCTGGAAATCCTTCATCAATTACGGGTTTGTTTTCTCCGCCGATAATTTCGAATAAAGGTTTCTCATCTGAAAATCCTTCAACGATAAAAGTTGGATTCCATAATCTTCCATCTAATTGTCCTGCATTTGTGGAAACTAAGGTTTCTTTCATTTTTACAACCCCCAAAACAGCATACAAACCTTTTGCTGATGGCAAAATCGTGTGTGTCCCTTTTTTATAAGAAATCGCATAAACATCCACGGACGGTAAACCTGTAATTGTCACTCCATCTTGATATACAAGAAATGCAGAATCTGTAGTATCTAATTGTAGAAATTCATTATTACTTTTATCCTGAAAAGTACCAACAAACACTATAGCATCTTCTTTAAATTTTAATTTCAAAGGCGCATTCGTTCCTTTTCTATATTGCTCTAAAGGAAGTTCAATTCCTTTCAAACCTTCCAATTCAGGAGCCAATCGAACAATATTGTTTTTACTATTCGAAAAAACATGTGCGTATTGAGTCGTTTTGAATGTCTTGTAATTGGATTTTATAACTTCAAAAGAAGCTGGTTGCCAAGTTGGATTTTGTGCTTTTGCTGAAAATTGAAAGCACATCAAGAACAATAATACAAAAGTTATTGTTAAAGGATTAAAGTGGTATTTTTTTGTTTTTGAAAACATAATTTATATTTTTTTTAAGCAACTGAATTTCTACAATCTTGTCATTCCGACGTAAGGAGGAATCTTCGTAAGAAACTCGACAAAGTATTTCCAATCTCTGCGGAACATTGTCGCGGAGATTCCTCCTCCGTCGGAATTGTAAATGTTACTTATTTCGGTAACGGATTTATCATTTCAATTGGTTTTTTTCCATCAATACCTTGATGTGGTCTTTCATGATTATAGTAATATAAAT
>NCET01000336.1 GCA_002280815.1 Flavobacteriales bacterium 32-34-25
TTTGTTTTTGATTGGCCCCAAAAAATCTTTACTCGGCATATCAATCTTGTCAGACCAGGTTTTTCCTCCGTCAGAAGAAGTTCTGTAAACTCCCCACCACTCAGATGGTTTTGGTCCTATTTTATAAAACAACATCAAATCACCTCCCGGAATTTGGTACAAAACAGGATTCCAGGTTGGAAATCTTGTTCCATCAGGCATTACTCCATCAGCAACTTTAACACCTTCATTCCACTTATCACTTCCCTTAGGTTTTATAGCTACATAAATACAAACATCAGGATGTCTTTCATGTGTTCCTCCAAACCAAGACGATACTAAATCACCGTTAGTAGCTTCAACAATTGTTACGGCATGACAAGAAGGATAAGGTGCTTTATCATATATAAATTCATCTACTAAAATTCCTTCTTTCCATGTTTTTTTCTCTAAAGCTGATTTACAGCTTGCAAAAAGTATTACGGTTAAAACGAGAAGGCTTGTCTTTAAGGTTTTCATTATCATTATTTTATATTATTTACATTCAGTTGATACGTTCCTGAAGGCAATTCAAGAACTATTTTATTATTTTCTATTTTGGAATTTTTATCCACTTTTTGTTTATTCACTTTTACATCCGAAGCATTAGTTGTTGGCAAATACACCAATGCCGACGAATTGGCTGGAATGGTAATTTTCCATTCTAAAGTGTTTTTGGTTTTCTTCCAGTCGCTTTTAATCAGTCCGTAAATGGATTCGTAAGAAGCATTTACAAAAGTCAGTCCTGCATTGAAATCAGGTTTCATAATGATTTGTTTGAAACCCGGAGTTTCGGAATTGCTCTTGATTCCCGCTATATTTTCGTAATACCAAATCAGTAAATCACCCAAAAGCATTACGTGATTTTGCGAATTCATAGTTGGGTCGGCTGTGTTTCCGTTCCATAATTCCCAAATGGTTGTTGCTCCGTTTTCGACCATATATCCCCAGCTTGGATATGTTTTGTTGGAAGCCAGTTTATAAGCCAAATCCCCTCTTCCGAAGTTTGTCAGTGTTCGCATTAAAAACTGTGTTCCGATAACGCCTGTACTGATATGCCCTTGTTTAGTCACCTCAACTTCGTGCGCCATAGTCTGAAATACTTTCTCTTTCACATTTTCAGGAACCAGACCAAAAGCTAATGGTAAAACATTTGCCGTTACGGTATTATTGGCGTAGTAGTTTTTTTCGGTATTTAGAAATTTCGCATTAAAAGCTTTTTTGATTCGGTTTGCCAAATCATCATAATACGTAATATCTGCAGAATCGGCATTTGCAATTTTGGCAAACTTTTTCATAATGCCCAAAAGCTGATAATAAAACGCGCTTGATAATAATTGTCCATCCGTTAAACGGGCTGGATCTTTGGAACGAATCAATTCTAATGATTCCGGCGGAACACACCAATCACCGTATTTGTCCTTGTCCATTAAATCATCTTTCAGATAATTTTCTTCCATATACACCATCCATTTTTTCATAGACGGATATTGTTTTTTAATCACTTCTGCATCGCCAAATTGTTGGTACAGCATATCGCCCACCGTGATATACGTTCCCGGCCAGGTCACATTATCGCCGTAATAACGCCAGAACGCTGGTGCTACATCTGGCAATCCTCCGTCCTGTGTTTGCGAATATTTGATATCATCGAGCCATTTGGCATACAAAGTTTGGTTATTGAATAGAAAACTTTCGCCATAAGCACCTGTTGTACGATCTCCCAACCAAGGCTGACGCTCATTTCGCTGTGGACAGTCGATTGGCATTCCTTTGTAATTTCCGCTGATTCCCCACCACGCATTTTTGAAAATCTGATTCATCGTCGCATTCGAAGATTCAAAAGTTCCAGTCGTTTTAATATCGTCATACACCACTTTTCCGACGAAATTATCCAAAGTTGGTTTGGTCGGAAAACCTGAAATCTCTACAAATCGAAATCCGTGGAATATAAAACGAGGTTCCCAAATTTCTTCCCCTTCGCCTTTTAACGTATAAACGTCGGTGGTTTTCGCATCACGTAAATTGGCAATATAAAGTGAACCATCAGCCTGCAAAGACTCTGCAAATTTCATCGTGATTTGGTCACCACTTTTTCCTTTTACTTTCAGTTGCAACCAGCCCACCATATTCTGACCCATATCTAAAATGTAAGTTCCTTTGGCAGTAGCTTTTATCGAAATCGGTTTCACTTCGCCCATTATTTTCATATTCGGCATCATCTGTGCTTCATAAAAACCGCCCGGTTCCTGAACATATCGCGCATTAACCCAATTTTTATCATCAAAATTTGTGGTGTTCCAACCTTTCATTTCCTTGCGGGCATCGTATTCTTCGCCGTCATATTCGTTGTTGGATAAAATCGGTCCGTCCGTAGTTAGTTTCCAGGTATCGTCTGTTCGAATAACTTCATTAGTTCCATCAGTATATTCGACAAACAACTGCAGAGCCATTTTCGGGAAACCAAACGATTTGATTTTATAGGGTTTGTAATCCTGACGCATTGCAAAAAAGCGTCCGTTTCCTAAAATCGTTCCCAACATATTTTTGCCTTCTTTCAACTGCGAAGTCACATCAAAAACATTGTATTTTACGTTTTTGGTATAATCCGTAGGAACAGGAGCTAAAACCTGATCTCCAATTTTATTTCCGTTGATATAAAGTTCATACAAGCCCATTCCCATGATATAAACCTTAGCCGATTTGACTTGTTTTTTCAGATTGATTTCTTTTCGCAAATAACGCGCAGACAATCTCGAATACTGGGAAACGCTATCATCTTTCGACAATTTTTCATACCCAATCCAGCGTGTCGATTTCCAGTCGGCATAGGTTAAAATCCCGATGCTGAAATGAGCCGTTGTAGCCGATTTGATTTCGCCTTTATTGGTGAAAACAGTTACTTTCCAAAACGCATTTTGTCGGTCTCCCAGCTTTTTTCCATTGTAGATAATGTTGACAGATTCGTTGCTTGTCACTTTTCCACTATCCCACAAATCGGCTTGGTTAGCATTCAGATTTTCTAAAGTCGAAGCAACTATAATTTGATAAGCAGTTTGCTTTACATCATTCGCATCCGACTTTATCTGCCAGCTCAAACGGGGCTTAACAACATCAATTCCTTCCGGATTGTTCAGCATTTCGCATTGCAAATTCGTCACACTGATTTTGTTTTGGGCTTGCGCCGAAAATGTAAAAAGTGTAATGAGTAATGTAAGATGTAAAAAAAACTTTTTCATAATGTTATTTTAACCAATGTAAAGTCCCATAGGGACGATATATTTATAGATTTTATAATAGTAAAGTTCA
>NCET01000020.1 GCA_002280815.1 Flavobacteriales bacterium 32-34-25
TCAAAACGATGAAATTTTCACTATCTATTCCGCAAGAATTGATTTCTCTCACATAAGCCGTTTGTAAACCACTTGGCGCATCAAAAAACACATTGGAAGATTGGTAATTAATGCCATCAATGGAGTATTCAAAATAAGCTTCTTCTTTTTTCAAATAGATAACTACGGTAGTTTCGTTTACATCAATTCGGTCGATTTCAGGGAGATTGTGTTCGGCAACAATGATGGTTTTTCGGCTGCTACAATTGTTTTCTTTAGTCACGTCAACAGTGTAAGTCCCTCCAGTTGAAACTGTGATTTCTTGGGATGTTGCTCCTGTAGACCATAAATAGCTCATGCCGCTTAGTCCTGCGTTTAGTACTATGTTAGATCCTTTACACAAAATGAGTGTTTCATCCATAACATTGGGTTTTGGGTATACCACAACGTTTATTGCTGTTCGAGTAGCCGATTTACAGCCATTGTTTACAGCTTCGGCATAATAAGTAGTGTTTGCTGTGATTGTAGGTGTGGTAAATTGATTTCCAGTGCCTAAAATAATAGTATCAGTTGAGGATGAGTACCAGTTTATAATTCCCACATCAGTTGTTGCAGTCAAGGTAGCTGTTCCTACACCGCATAAAGGAACTGTGGTATTAGCAACGTTTAAAGTTGGTATAACGTTGATAGTTGCTGTAACTCTTACTCTTGTAGATTCGCAGTCGGCAATTTGAGCATAATAAAATGTTGTAATTGATAATGAAGGAGTTGTGAAGTTATTGCCAGTTGCTAATAGATTTCCTCCAGTAGCAGCATCATACCAACTTATCGTCCCTGCTGAAGCTATGGCTTGTAAAGTTACAGTACCCGTTCCACATCGAGAAGTTGGAGTTGTACTTGTAATTTGTGGAATCGTTATAGTGGTACTTGCTGAAAGTTTTAGTTCGGGGTCTCCTGGCATTCCTCCATATTCTACAATATAGCCTTTTGGATGATAATTTCCTGGCGGATCACCATCGTTAGAAAGGTCATTCCATGCTCCAGATTTTCCGATTCCAGGTGCTGTAATATGTGCGTAGTGTTCACCATTTGGTTTAAATGATTGTATATTGTTGTTAGGTTCATTATTATTCCAATTGGCATAATTAAAAGGAGCAGTTGTTCTTCCATTGTTTTCTCCTATCCAGAAAGTTGTACCTGCTTCAGGTCCTGTTACCCATTTCCACACACCTTCCGTTTCGGCATCGCTTCCGCCAATCCATCCTGTTCCTGGTGCTTGCGCTCCAGCTAATTGAGATTCATCTTCAGCAGTTAAAGTGGCTAAGTAGCCTTGTAAGCCATAATATCTTCGGATGTCAGCCTCATATTTTGCACTTGTCCAATTGATTCCATAAGAAGGAACATATTCGTAATAATGCCCATTTCTAGGTAAATAACTAAGATTTCCAATCCCTATGCTGATAGAAAAACTTCTCGATCCAGATGGAGTGGCAGATGAATTGTAAAATTCAACGGCTTCAATTGCAGCAATAAAATCAGTATAAGGCAATAAACTGTTTGTGGGGCTGTATAGTTTTAATTTTCCTTCAGAAGGATAAAAAAAACTTGTGATTTCAGGATGTGCTGCGGTAAAAGCATCATTTAGTTGTAATTTATCTTGTCCACTAATATAACCCGAAGCAATTTGAATGAAAACAGCATCAGTGCCAGTTCCTGAAGGATCGTGGTCGATAGCTACATTTTTTGCAATTTTCACATAAGTTTGCGGACAATAGATTTCATTTCCTTCGGCAGTTATTGTTGGAGGATCAATGAGTGTTGTAGCGAAAGAATAGGATTGATTTAAAAAAAATAATACTAAGGTTAAAATATGTAAAGTTCTGTATTCCATATTATAAAAGTATTATTTTTTTTGAATTGGAGCTTATTTTTACCAATTCATTTTTTGGAACAAATCCCAAACGACAATTCCTGCACTAACCGAAATGTTCAAAGAATGTTTGGTTCCTAACTGAGGAATTTCAATACAACCGTCACATAAGGCTACCGCTTCTTGGGCTACACCATGAACTTCGTTTCCAAAAACCAATGCATATTTTTGATTTTTTTCGACTTCAAAATTTTGAAGAAAAATAGCACTTTCTACTTGTTCGATAGCGAGTGTAATTATCCCTTCTTGCTTTAATGCTGCTATTGTATCCAGAACATTTTCGTTATGTTCCCAAGTTACCGTTTCGGTTGCTCCCAGAGCTGTTTTGTGGATTTCTTTATTGGGAGGAGTTGCGGTAATTCCGCATAAATATATTTTTTCAATCAAAAAAGCATCAGCAGTTCTAAAAACGGAACCTATATTGTGTAAACTGCGTACATCGTCTAAAACTAAAATAAGGGGGGTCTTCTCCGATTTTTTAAAGTCGTCAATCGATTTGCGTTCTAATTCGCTATTTTCTAGTTTTCTCATTTTAATCTGGTCATTTATTCGAATAAAAAAAGCTTCCGATTTTAGCAAAAGGAAGCTCTTAGGGTGTTGTATAATTTTAAAAAATTAGCTCTTTTTAGTATCATCAGGAAGTACTGTTCCTTTGATAGTTAAAGTTTTTGTTGGTTGCCCAGCTGCATTAGAAGTTACAGTTACTGTTTTTGAAAAAGTACCTACTCTGTCAGTTGCATATTTTACACCAATTACGCCTTTAGCTCCTGGAGCAATTGGTTCTTTTGGAGTTGAAGGAACTGTGCATCCACATGAACCTACAGCATTTGTGATAATTAATGGTTTGTTTCCGTTATTTGTAAAAACAAATTCACGTTTTCCGTCAGAATTGTGAGCGATTGTTCCGTAGTCGATAGTTTCATTAACAAAAGTCATTCCTGCTCCGTTTACTTTTGCAATTTTAGTAGCCGTTGCTTTGATTTTTTTTGTTGTTTCTTGTGCTTTTGATGTAGTAATACCAAAAACAACTAGTGCAGCAAGTAAAATTATTTTTTTCATTTTTTTGAAATTTAGTTTTATACAACAAAACTAAAGAAAAAATCATGCCAATGACTTAATTTTTCCTTAAAAATGCTTTTAATTTTTGAAGTAATAGTTATTCGATATAAAATTTTTAAATTCGCTTTCGCATTTTCTAATAAAATTAAACACGAAATAAATTGGCATCTAAAGAGAAAGTAGTTAAGGAAACCCCGTTAATGAAGCAGTACAATGAGATAAAACGAAAGTATCCTGATGCTTGCTTGTTGTTTAGGGTTGGTGATTTTTATGAAACATTTGGAGAAGACGCCATTCGGGCTTCAAAAATATTAGGAATTACATTAACAAAGCGTGGTGCGGGTTCTGAAACTGAAACTGCTTTAGCTGGTTTTCCACATCATTCTATTAATACCTATTTGCCAAAATTAGTCAAAGCAGGTCTTCGCGTAGCCATTTGCGATCAGCTGGAAGACCCTAAAATGACTAAAACCATTGTAAAACGTGGGGTGACCGAATTAGTAACTCCAGGAGTTTCTATGAATGACGAGGTTTTACAATCTAAAACCAATAACTTTTTAGCTTCAGTTTATTTTACTAATAAATCAATAGGGATTTCTTTCTTGGATGTTTCTACCGGTGAGTTTCTTACAGCTCAGGGAAATGTAGAGTACATTGATAAATTATTGCAGAATTTTAGTCCGTCGGAGGTTTTGATTCAAAAGAATAATAAGAATGATTTTAAGTCGAATTTTGGAGATGATTACCATTGTTTTTATCTCGAAGATTGGGTTTACAAAGAAGATTATGCTTTTGAAACCCTGACCAAACATTTCCAAACTGTTTCTTTAAAAGGTTTCGGAATTGAAGATTTGAAAGAAGGAATTATTGCTTCGGGTGCTATTTTATATTATTTATCCGAAACACAACACAACAGAGTGCAGCACATTACAGCGATTCAGCGAATTGCCGAAGATGCGTATGTTTGGATGGATCGATTTACAATACGAAATCTCGAATTGTATCACAGTTATAATCCTAATGCAGTTACGCTTTTAGATGTTATTGATAAAACGCTTTCGCCAATGGGTGGTCGTTTATTGAAACGCTGGCTGGCATTGCCATTAAAAGATATTAAAAAAGTACAAAGCCGTCACGATGTGGTTTCTTATTTGAAAGAAAATCAGGAAGTTTTACAAAAAATACAATATCAGGTTAAGCAAATTTCCGATTTAGAACGTTTGATTTCGAAAATTGCTGCTGGAAAAGTGTCGCCTCGTGAAGTGGTTTATTTAAAGGAATCATTAGACGCTATTATTCCAATAAAAACCTTGGCGTTGGAAAGTCCGCAAGAAGCGGTAAAAGTAATTGGAGATAGTTTGCATAGCTGTGAATTATTGCGTGAAAAAATCAAAACGACTTTAAATCAGGATGCTCCTGTGGCTATTGCCAAAGGAAATGCTATTGCCAAAGGAGTGAATGAAGAATTGGACGAATTGAGAGCTATTTCTACGTCAGGGAAAGATTTCTTGGAAGGAATTGAAGCCAGAGAATCAGAAAGAACGGGAATCAGTTCGTTGAAAATCTCGTTTAATAATGTTTTTGGATATTATATCGAAGTTAGGAATACTCATAAAGACAAGGTTCCAACCGAATGGATTAGAAAACAAACTTTGGTTAATGCTGAGCGTTACATTACCGAAGAACTAAAAGTTTACGAAGCTAAAATTCTTGGTGCTGAGGAAAAGATTCATAAAATAGAAACAGAATTGTTCGAGCAATTAGTCGCTTGGATTGCTACTTATATTAAGCCTGTTCAGTTGAATGCTAATTTGGTGGCGCAACTGGATTGTTTGTGTTCTTTTACACAATTGGCTATCGAAAACAAATACATTTGTCCGGAACTGGATGAAACTTTTGAATTGGATATTAAAAACGGAAGACACCCTGTTATTGAAAAACAATTGCCTGTAGGTGTTCCTTACATTGCTAATGATGTTTTTTTAGATAGAGAAACACAGCAATTAATTATGATTACGGGGCCCAACATGTCGGGTAAGTCGGCTATTTTACGCCAAACCGCTTTAATTGTACTGTTGGCTCAAATGGGAAGTTTTGTTCCCGCCGATAGCGTAAAAATGGGAGTGGTGGATAAAATATTTACCAGAGTTGGAGCGAGTGATAATATTTCGATGGGAGAATCGACTTTTATGGTCGAAATGAACGAAACAAGTTTGGTCTTGTTGGACGAAATTGGGAGAGGAACGAGTACTTATGATGGAATTTCGATTGCATGGGCTATTGCCGAATTTTTGCATGAACATCCTTCTAAGCCTAAAACTTTGTTTGCAACACATTATCATGAGTTGAACGAAATGAGTGAATCTTTGACCCGAATTCAGAATTATAACGTTTCTGTGAAAGAATTGAAAGATACGGTGCTTTTTATTCGAAAATTAGTTAAAGGCGGAAGTGCGCATAGTTTTGGTATTCATGTGGCAAAAATGGCAGGAATGCCTCAAATTGTGATTTTGAAAGCCCAAAAGATTTTAAAGAAATTAGAAAAAGATCATTCTAGTGATGCGCTAAACGGAATCAAATCAGAAAAAGAAGAAATGCAAATGAGTTTCTTTAATCTTGATGATCCTTTATTAGAAGAAATAAAAGAAGAGATTTTAAACATCGATATCAATTCGGTTACTCCTGTAGAAGCTTTGATGAAATTGAATGAAATTAAAAGAATGCTGACTAGAAAATAATTTTTTATTTTTAAAGTAAAGCAAATCAAAAGCTTAGTGTAAATATTGAATTTTTTTTCAAAAAAGGCTTGTGTAATCGAAAAAAGGTCTTAAATTTGCATCCGCAATACAGAACAAGTATCGCGGTTCTTTTTAACGATTGAAAATGCGAAAATAGCTCAGTTGGTAGAGCGCGACCTTGCCAAGGTCGAGGTCGCGGGTTCGAGCCCCGTTTTTCGCTCGAAATCACATCATGCTCGGATGGTGAAATTGGTAGACACGCTGGACTTAAAATCCAGTGAACAGCAATGTTCGTGCGGGTTCAAGTCCCGCTCTGAGTACAAAGAAAACCCCTTATTTTTAAGGGGTTTTTTGTTTTAGATTAGTTTTTCTGGTTGTGGGGTGGTTTGATGTTTTTTTTGTAGTATTTTTTACGAAAAAATAAATACGAATTGTGTTTTTGTATATTTTTTTATGTATTTTCGTGTTAATTATAAATCATAAAAATTATAAAAAAATGAAAAAAATGAAAAAAATGTTTACACGTTTGGCGGTAGCTTGTGGAGCTGCGATTATGTTGACTTCTTGTTATTCTTACACTAGTGTTGTGGGTAATGGTGGTACTGGTAACTCAAAAGTTACTAAATGGAATCATTATGTAATTGGAGGTCTTGCGCCAGTAGGTGTTTCAGATTCTAAAGCTATGGCAGCGGGAGCAAATGATTATACTGTATTTACTAGACATTCATTTGTGAACATGCTTGTAGGTGGTTTGACATTTGGTATTTATTCGCCAACAACAACAACTGTTACGAAATAAAAAAAAATAGATTTGTTTAAGTGAAAAGGTTGTTCTGTGAACGACCTTTTTTTATTAAGAGAGAAATAGAATAGAAATGGGAACTTTTGTTATTAGTAAAAGATTTAGCGGAGATTATAAGTTTGAGTTTACTTCTAGAAAAGGAAAAACCATTTTTACGAGCAATGCTTACGAACTAAGGATGGATTGCGAGGCTGATGCTGAGTACTTGCGATCGGTTTTAGAAAGTTGTTCGTTTGTTAAATTTAAAACCTCAAAGGGGAAGTTTTTCTTTAGAGTGGTAGTTGATGGTAGAGTTGTGGCGGTAAGTCGAAAATACAGCACGGAATTGATGGTTCAGAAAGGAATTGATGAAATAGTAAAATATGGTTCGAAAGCAGAGATATTGGATTTTGCTAACAATGATTTTGAGTTTATAGATTAAACTCGGTTGGTTTGGATGGATAGGAATCTCTGTTTATTTGAGTGTATTCCGAAAAAAAAGCCGTCACAATGTGAACGGCTTATTTTTTTACTGTAATTTAAAATTACTCAGCAGCAGGTGCTTCAGCAGCTGGAGCAGCAGCAGAATCAACAGCAACAGCAGCAGTATCAGCTACAACAGCAGCAGAATCAACAGCTACAGCAGTAGTGTCAGCAGCAACTTCTTCTACAGGAGCTTCAGCTTTTTTACAAGATACAACAGTTAAAACAGCAACTACAGCTAAACTTAAAAATACTTTTTTCATCTTACTTTATTATAAAAGGTTAATTATTAATTCGAGGCAAAGATATAAAATTTTTGATATGTAAAATATTTTTTCATTTTTTTTTTAAAATATTATTCGATTATATTTTCTGACCAAAAGTTTGATTTTTGTAACTAAAATAGTATTAGGGTATAATAACTCCTTTTTTGATGGATTTGAAATCCTGCTTTTTTTGGTTGATTTTTTAATGAATTGATTACAAGTGCATTGTGTGGTTCGTGTTTGGATTAGTTGAATTATTTATGAATTGTGAAATCTGTAAGTTGATTTTTTGCGAATACAATTTTTTTAAACTAGGATTTTTACGATTTAGTTATTCTGCTTTTTTTTAGCGTTGAATATCGAAAACAGGAAATTTAAACGAATTAAAAGGCGTTTTTTTTTAATTGACTTGTAATTATTGTTGTTGGATTTTTTCTAAAATTAAAGCTGTTGCTCCTTTATTTTTGTTTACAAAGTCGCTACAAATACCTCCTTTTTTCTTACGAATTATTTCGTCTGTAATTAATGTTTCAAAAGCATCGGTTAGTTCTTTGCTGTTTGCTATACTAATGCAACCTTTTAGATTGACTAAATCAGTAGCTTCGGCAAAATGAGAAAAATTAGGTCCAATAATTATTGGAACACCAAAAGTGGCTGGTTCTAATATATTATGTACACCTGGATTGCCAAAACCACCACCTACATAAGCAATATCAGCATAGCTGTATATTTTGGTTAAAATACCAATAGTGTCAATAATAAACACATCATATTCTGCAAGATTTTTATCAGTTTTTTCAGAAAAAAGAATCGTTTTTTTTGTGATGCTGTTTTTTAATTGTTGTATTTGTTCAGCTTTTATATTGTGTGGCGCAATGATAAATTTTACATTTTGATCGTTTGAATTAACGTAATCGATCAGTAAATCTTCGTCTTTTGGCCAGGAACTTCCAATAACTATTGTTAAGGTGTCGTTTTTAAATTGGGAAATGAAATCTAAAGTGTTGTCTTTTTCTAAAATTGCTGCTACCCTGTCAAAGCGTGTATCGCCAGAAACAGTGATGTTAGTTTTTCCTAATTGTAGTAATAGTTTCTTAGAAGCTTCATTTTGAACAAAGAAATAAGTAAAAGAATTAAGAGCATTTCTGTAAAATTGACCGTACCATTTAAAAAACAGCTGTTTTTCTCTAAAAATTCCAGAAATTAGATAAGTGGGAGTATTTGATTTTTTAAGTTCATAAAGGTAGTTAGGCCAATATTCGTATTTAATAAAGAATGCTATTTCGGGGTGAACGAGTTTTATAAATTTTTTGGCATTTTTTTTAGTGTCCATAGGTAAGTAAACCGTTGCATCTGCTATCATATTGTTTTTTCGAACTTCGTATCCTGATGGAGAAAAGAAAGTCAAAACAATTTTATGAGAAGGATATTTTTCCTTCATCTTTTCAATTACAGGAAGTCCTTGCTCGTATTCGCCAAGTGAGGCAGCATGAAACCAAATGGTTTTATCACTAGCATTTATTTTTTGCGAAAGCGTTTCAAAAACAGTTTTTCTTCCAGAAACAAAAAGTTTCATTTTTGGATTAAATAATGCGATAATTTTCAATAAAAAATCGGCTAATGTAATGATGATATTGTACAGAAAAAGCATTCGGATATTTTTTGGGGCTAAAATACATTTTCTTTGGCTTAAAATCATTGGTTTGAAATCAATAATACCTATTTTTGTTTCCGTTTTATGAAAGTTTTGTTGTTGTATCAGAAGTGTAAAAAGAACAGCTTTCTAACTATTAATAAAGTTGAAATGAAGAAAATTCAAATGGTTGACTTGAAAAGTCAATACGATAAAATTGCTACTACAGTAAACGCTTCTATTCAGAACGTTTTGGATACCAATACTTATATCAATGGACCTCAAGTGCATCAATTCCAAAAGTCTTTGGAAGATTATTTGGGAGTAAAACACGTAATTCCTTGCGCAAACGGAACTGATGCTTTGCAAATTGCGATGATGGGACTGGATTTAAAGCCTGGCGATGAGGTAATTACTGCCGATTTTACTTTTGCAGCTACTGTTGAGGTAATTGCTTTGTTGCAACTGACTCCTGTTTTAGTTGATGTTGATTTGGATAATATGAATATCTCATTGGAAAGAATCAAAGCGGCTATTACTCCAAAAACTAAGGCAATTGTCCCGGTACATTTATTTGGTCGTTCAGCGAATATGGATGCAATTATGGCTTTAGCCAATGAACATAATTTGTATGTTATTGAAGATAATGCACAAGCTATTGGAGCTGATTTTATTTCAGCTTCCGGTACAAAATCTAAAGTAGGAACTATTGGTCATGTAGGGGCAACTTCGTTTTTTCCTTCTAAAAACTTAGGATGTTATGGCGATGGTGGAGCAATTTTTACCAATGATGATGCTTTGGCGCACATCATTCGTGGAATTGTAAATCATGGGATGTACGAACGTTACCATCATGATGTAGTAGGAGTAAATTCAAGATTAGATAGTATTCAGGCTGCGGTTTTGAATGCCAAATTGCCTTTGTTGAATGATTACAATACAGCGCGTCGTGCAGCAGCTGCTAAGTATAATGCCGCTTTAGCGGGTAACGCTAATATTGTTACACCTTCATTTGACGGAGATAAAAACGATCATGTTTTTCACCAATATACTTTGAGAATTATTGATGCTGATAGAAACGGATTAATGCAACATCTATTAGACAAAGGAATTCCGTGTGCTATTTATTATCCAATTCCGTTGCATTCGCAAAAAGCGTATGTTGATGTGCGTTACAAAGAAGACCATTTTCCAGTAACGAATAAATTGGTTCAGGAAGTGATTTCTTTACCAATGCACACCGAATTAGATGACGAGCAAATAAAATTTATTACTGATAGTGTTTTAGAATTTTTAAATAAATAAGGATGAAGAAGTATTTTCTATTGTTTGTTTTAATTTCCTTTTCAAATTGGGCTCAAACAAAATCAGTTTCGAAAGAAGAAAACGCTGTTGCAAATAGTGTTGAAGCCTTCAGAAAAGCATTAATTGATCCAACAGAAAGTAATTTAAAAGCTTTGACTTCAAAAGATTTAAGCTACGGACATTCTAGCGGCGTACTGCAAGATCAAGAAGTTTTTATTGAAAAATTGCTTAACAAAGAATCTGATTTTGTAACGATAGATTTCCAAAACCAAACGATTCAAATTACTGGAGATGTTGCTGTAGTACGACATAATCTAGCAGCACATACTAAAGATAGTGGTGTTGAAAAAGATATTAAAATTGGGAATGTACTGGTTTGGCAAAAACAAAAAGGCAAGTGGTTAATTGTAGCCAGACAAGCTTTTAAATTGCCACAATAAGAAAAACTATAATATTTAAAAATCCCAAATTGTCGAAATAGATAGTTTGGGATTTTTTTGTTGGCTTACTTTTTAGCAGCTTCTTTTAATTCCTCGGCAGCTTTATCGAGTTTTTCGGCTCCTTTTTCAAGGATTTTTCCTGTTTTGGATTGAGTTGAATCGATAGCTGTTTCTACTTTTTGAGATACAGTATCCATTTTTTGTTCTACTTCAGTGCCAACTGCTTCTTTAGCATCTTCCAGTTTGTCTTTTGTTTTGTCTTGGCAAGAAACCATTGCAACTGCCATAAAAGCCATTGCTAAAATTGTTTTTCTCATTTGTATTGTATTTAATGATTGATATTTAAAACCTTGTCTTTCAAATATAAAAAAATCCTCGTAAACTTTCGCTTACAAGGATATATTTGTGAAAAATCATTTGTAATAGCCAAAGAATTCTTTGTTACAATACTAGTTCAGTATATAATTTTTCGAAAGTTTTATCTAAATCAACGCTAAATCCTGAATGCGGTCTTGAGGTTTGAATACTCGAACTTTTAATGGCTGTTAACCATCTAAAGCGTTCGTCTTTTTCGAATTGCGCAATCGGTCCAGCATCTTTTTTGCCTTGGCAAATGGCTACAAATGAATCTAAATTGACTTTGAGTTGGTCTAAGTCAAATTCGTTACAAAATGAACTGATTTTAGCTGTAGGAATTTGATATTGAATGCGTAAATATTTCTGACGCTTGCAATAAAGCATCAACCCCACATTTATAAATTCTTCGCGTTCTACTCTTGGTACCACACGAATGACAGCATAATCATATAAGTGTTGTTCGTGCATCTTGAGCTTGTTTTAAAAATACATCAGCATTTTTCAAGCGTAAGCTTAAAAACTGAAAATAGATTGCTTTAATTTCGTCAGCAGTTATGGTTTGGTCTTCCCATTGCAACCAATCTCCTGGAATTTGATTTACAATTTCGTTTAGAACAGAATCATTTAATATTCCAATACATTCCTGATGGGCTTCTTCAAGTTTTGATGCCTTTGGTAATAAAACATGATCTTTAATCAATGCAAATGGAGTAAGGGCTGTTTTTTCCCAATTAATCCAGGAATGATGAAAGTAAAAAGAAGCACCGTGATCAATTAACCAAAGTTCTTTTTTCCAAATTAAAAGGTTGGTGTTTTTGAAAGTACGATCAACATTGGTAATAAAAGCATCCAACCAAACAATTTTTGAAGCCAGTAAAGCTTCGCAATCATTTGCGGCAGCATCATAAGTAATAGCGCCAGATAAATAGTGTAATCCTAGGTTTAAACCTTGGCTAAATTTTAATAAATCCTGAATTTCTTCATCGGCTTCCGTTCTTCCAAAGGCTTCATCTAATTCTGCAAAAACTAATTCAGGAACGGGCAATCCTAATTGTTTCGCTATTTGACCACCTAAAAATTCAGCAATTAATGCTTTTACTCCGTGACCAGCTCCTCTAAATTTTAATACATATTTAAAATCATCATCGGCTTCCGCCAAAGCAGGTAAGGAGCCACCTTCGCGAAGCGGAGTAATATATCGAGTAACGTTTACAGTTCGTAAATTTAAATTCATAAATGATGTTCTTGAATATTTTAGTTATGCTAAAAATGCCCAGCTTTATGTTGATAAAATTGTAGATTAACTATAATATTAAAACTTCTTTACACTTGAAAAACAAACTAAAATACTCTAATCTGAAAATATCATAAAAGATTTTGGAATTATAAAAATTTAAAATTACTAACCCAATGATTGCAAAGATTTCGATGGGTTTAGAATTTTAGTTATAATTTTGATGTGCTGAGAGGGGCAATTTTGTAATAATTTTTGTTTTTTTTGTTCACTAATCTGACTGACTTTTAAAGTTTCATATTTATTTTGATTCCAGTTGTTTAAGTCGTAAAAATGCTCTATTTTTCCGTTTTCGAAGAAGGTGTAGTCATCATCTAAAGTAAACTTGCCTATACTAATAACGCATATTTTATTTTCCATAATTTTTTTTTAAGGTTGATTTTTTTCATCAGATCTCATTACAACTTGAATAAAACATCCAGAATATGTGTATACAAACTTTTCATTATGATGTCTTATTAGAAAAATTTAATTTTTCAGTTTTAATATCATTTTGTTTTAAAACGTTTTTAAAATCAAACTCATCAGATTCTAACAGTAATTTATTCAATATATCCAATTCTATCTCATAGTAGTCCCAATTATAATTGTCCCTATTGTCAGTATATATCTCTACTACTATTATTTCTTTTTTAAATTTATTTATATAAAAATTTTTAACTGAATATTGGTAAGAATAACCCTTTACAACGTTTGTATTATAATTAAACCTATACAATTCTAGAGTTTTACTTTTTTCTTCTAGTTCATTTAGTTGAATTTGTAATAAATAAAATTCATCTAAAATTATTGAAATTAAAACATAAATATCTTTACTATTTAAATTAACTAAAATATATCCTCCCTCAACAATATCAAGAACTTGTAATTGATCCGATTTTAAAAATTGATTCCTTTTGGATTCAATATCCAATGCTTTTTTAATAAAATTGAGTATGTTGTATAATTTTAGAGATTCATTTAATTTTTGAAAATCTTTTTGGTGTCGATCATCTCTAGTTCCTAAAGTTGTATATCCACATCTAATATTTTCTAAATCTTTGTATTCAGAAACTTTTTTTGTTAGTAATTGGATATTTATTTTTGAGTTAGAATGATTAACTATTAAATTCAACAGACTTAATAATGTTATAAAATTATCTTCTTTTATATCTTTAAATTCATTTGTTATTTGTTTTAGTATTTTTTCCATTTATTCTCAAAAAATTAAATTCAATCAAATATAATAAAAAACATCTTTCTTCTTTTAATACTTAAGAATATATACCAATAATCATTGTGGAGAAGCTAAAAGTTATAATGCAAAAAAAATCCTCAAAAACCTAAGTTTATGAGGATTCTATAATGACTGATCACTTAAAACTGATCACTGAATACTATTTAAGCATTAGCTGTAGCCGCTTCTTTATTGATTTTTCCAATTAATCCAGTCAATACTTTTCCAGGACCTACTTCAGTAAACAAAGTTGCTCCATCAGCAATCATTTGTTGAACCGATTGTGTCCATTTTACAGGAGCAGTCAATTGGATAATTAGGTTTTTCTTGATTTCATTTGCGTCCGAAACGGCACTTGCTGTTACGTTTTGATACACTGGGCAAATAGGAGTCGAGAAAGTAGTTGCTTCAATTGCTGCAGCTAGTTCTTCTCTTGCAGGTTCCATCATTGGAGAGTGAAAAGCACCACCAACAGGTAATAATAAAGCACGTTTTGCACCTGCTTCTTTCATTTTTTCGCAAGCTAATTCTACTGCTTTAAATTCTCCTGAAATTACTAATTGTCCAGGGCAGTTGTAGTTTGCGGCTACAACAACTCCGTCGATAGAAGCACAAACTTCTTCTACAACATTGTCAGCTAATCCTAAAACAGCAGCCATTGTTGAAGGAGTAATCTCGCAGGCTTTTTGCATTGCTAAAGCTCTTTGAGAAACTAATTTTAATCCGTCTTCAAAAGACAAAGCACCATTAGCGACTAAAGCCGAAAATTCTCCTAGAGAATGTCCCGCAACCATTTCTGGTTTGAAATTTTCTAAAGTTTTAGCTAAAATTACCGAGTGTAAAAAAACAGCGGGTTGTGTAACTTTAGTTTCTTTTAATTCTTCGGCAGTTCCTTCAAACATAATATCTGTAATGCGGAAACCTAATATTTCGTTTGCTTTTTCGAATAATTCTTTGGCTAATGGAGAGTTTTCATATAAGTCTTTTCCCATTCCTGTAAACTGTGCTCCTTGACCTGGAAATACGTATGCCTTCATATTTTTTAATTTAAAGATTAACCCTTCGACTGCGCTCAGGGTGACATTATTTGAACGATTGAAAAATGACTCAATCGGGATGCAAAAATAGTATTTTTTTAGGATTTATCAGGAAAGATAAAACGGCTAAACTTCAAAGTGAAATTTAGCCGTTTGTATATAAAAATCTGTTGTTGAAATTCTTTATTCTTTTATTAATTGCAGTTCAATGTTCAAACGAACTTCTTCACCTACTAAAACACCACCAGTTTCTAAAGCCGAGTTCCAGTTCAATCCCCAATCTTTACGGTTTATTTTGCCAGAAATATTCAATCCTGCTTTAGTGTTTCCCCAAGGATCTTTCATTAAACCGCTGAATTCAGCTGGGAGTTTTACAGATTTTGTTACACCTCTTAAACTCAAATCGCCTACTAATTGATAATCATCACCATCTTTTGTAAAAGAAGTTGCTTTGAACGTAAGTTTAGAATGATTTTCTGCATCAAAAAAATCAGCGCTTTTTAAATGATTGTCTCTGTCGGTATTATTAGTGTTGATTGAATTAATATCGGCAGAGAATTCGATATTAGCATTTTCGAAATTATCTTCGTCTGTAGTAATTGTTGCTTCATAAGAATCAAATTTTCCAGAAACATTTGTAAACATCATGTGTTTTACTTTAAAACCAATTTCTGAGTGCGTTGAGTCGATTGTCCATTTTGTAGTTGCCATAATTTATTTTTTTTAAATTGTTATTTAATTTTGATGAGACAAATTTACTACGGCAACATTGATGAAGCACTTAACCTAGATTAAGAAATAAAAAAGCCAGATAATTTTACTATCTGACTTTTGATTGTTTACGCATAAAAAGGATTTGTTATAATACGAAGTATGGATTTTTTTCGGTACAAATTTCTTGAGTTTCCATCTCCGGTTTTTTAGTTTGTATTGCAAATTCATCACGGAATTCATGTATCATTTGAATCAAGTTTTTTTCAATTGTGCCACAAATAGCAGTCATAGGCGTATCTGTTGGTTTGTTTTCAAATGGATCTTGCAGGTGGATTGCCATTTTTTCGATAAGGAAAAATGCCGCTCCAATGGTTGTAACTAATGGAATTTGTAACCAACCTAATAATTCAGTTAATGAAAAAGGCAAAAGAATGATGAAAAGACAAAGTGTAAATCTCATGTACATACTGTAAGTAGTAGGGAAGATAGTGTTTTTAATTCTTTCGCATTTTCCCATATAATCACACAGTCTTGTTATTGTATTGTCTATTTCAACTTGCTGATAGGTGTTTATTTTGTTGTTTTCGTATGCTTTTTTCAAATCCTTTGAGTGAAGCATTAATATAGCATTAGGCACATGTTTGTGCTTTTTTATATATTGAAAATCTTCATCGCTTAGAATTTTTTTAATTGGTTTGTACGGGTCTTTTTCTCTAAGCGATTGACTCAAACTATAACACCAAGCTACTTGTCTTTTTGCAAAATTTTCTTTGAAATCATTAGCTTCTACCGAAAAATCTGGGTCTTTGTAGAAAGTAATAACTTGTCTCATTAGTGTTCTGGAATCATTAACTATGGCTCCCCAAACTATTCGGGCTTCCCACCAGCGATCATAAGCTTGATTGGATTTGAAAGCAAGTAATAGTGAGATAATTGTTCCCACAATGGTAGGAATTGCAATAGGAATATTTATGGCCTCATTGTCATAGTAAAAATTAAAAGCTTCAAAAGTAATAGCGTATAAGATTACTAGAAAAAGCTCTAATTTGATTTTTCCCAAAACATATTTCATTGGGATTTTCTTTTTTAACAGCATATTTTTCTTTTTAGGTTTTGAACAAACTTTTTTGATGCTTATGCAATTTCTTCGTACAAGGATAAAATAGGTAATCCAAAACTTTCGTTTGTACTTTCTTTTTTGTTTTTGAGTTTAATCTTTTTTGGTTTTCTAGTTTCGATTAAAAGATCAATTTTGTTTTTAGTAATGGCTTCTGCCAATAAATTTTGAATGTCTTCTGGATTTTGATCACTAAAAATTTTAGCCTGACTTACAATTTTGAAATTAAAATGATTTGGAATTAATTCTTGTAAATCTTCTACTTGTAGTTTAGACATGGTTTGTTCTAAATACATCGCTTTAGTTAAATCTTGCTCTTCAAAATTTGGACTAAGGTGTAAAATAGGGCATTTGCTATTGCTCAGAATTTGTGTAAATTGGTTGTGAATTCTTTTTTGAGCATTTTTAAACGAAGGAGTAAGGATGGTCAATTCGACATCAAGATGCTCTATTAAATTTTTCATTAACGGAGCTGAGATGCCGTATTGATAATGAATTTTCAGATTGCAATTTTGAGAAATAGTAGTTAATTCTCTGCAATAATCCAGAACGTTTTTTTGCGAAACAGTCATTTCGCTTTTCATGCTTCTTAAAAATGTAGCCGAAGAATAAGTGTCTGGAATTTCGCTAACTAGTGCCAAAAAGATAGTGCAGTTTTGACCCTTAGATTGTTGGATTGCTACTTTAATAGCGTTGATTGTATCAGATTCTAAAGTGGAAGGTATTAATAGATTTTTCATATGTATTGTTTTGATTATACATACAAAATAAGGTGTTGGACATTAGGATGTCCTTGGATTAAAATTAGAATTTCCTAAGATTCAACATTAGAATTTTTAATGTTGCTTTTTTCGAAGGTGATATTTACGACAGTTCCTTTTCCAGTTTCGGATTGAATTTGAAGTTCTCCATTGTGCATTCTAATAATTTTCATGGCTAATGGTAGTCCAAGTCCGTAGCCATTGTATTTAGAAGCAATTTTTCCTCTAAAGAAAGGTTCGTACAAATACGGAATATCTTCAGGTGGAATTCCAATTCCAATATCGGTAATGGCAATTTTAATTTTAGATTTATCGGCGGTAAGCGTCACAAATACTTCGTCGTTATCCGAATATTTTACACCATTCGAAATAATATTATTTAAAGCTAATTCTAATAATGGTCGGTTGCAAGGAATGGTAAGTAGCGATTCATCATCGGGAATCGATTTCAGTTTAATGTTAACGCGATTATCAGGAAACAGGGTGTCTATCGAAGCTTTTACTTCTAAAAGGATTTCGTCCATTCGAGCAATATCTAATACTTGTTTGGTTCCATCATAGCCTGTTTGGGTTAATTTTAAAAGGCTTTCGGTTAGATTACCTAGTTTTGAAGCCTGTTTGTTGATGTTTTCTAACGAATTGATGTATTCTTCTTTTTCTCTGTCTTTTAAGAGCATGATTTCGGTTTCGGCAATAATGGTAGTAATTGGCGTTTTCAGTTCATGCGAAGCGTTATTAATAAAATTAGCCTGGATTTCAAATGAGGTTTCTAGTCGATCCAGCATGTCGTTGAAGGTTTTGGTAAGATCGGAAATCTCATCTTTTCCATCGGTATCGGCTAGTCGATTGTGAAGATTAGAAGCACTAATGCGGTGTACTTCTTTTGTAATTCTGGCAATAGGATTGATTACTCTTTGAGCAAAAAATTGCCCAAAAAAGTAAGCCAGAATAAAAAAACCAATTCCTCCAAAGAATAAAATTTGCAAAATATAAATAGCACTGGTATTTCCTCGGCGGTCTTTGGCAGTTACAATTACAATGTGTTTTTGTCCTTCTTCACCAAAAATTTGTCCATAATAATAGCGGTAATCCTCTTCAAACCAGCTGGACCCCTTTGTCATTATATCGTTGTAAAATTCGGGCGGAAGATTCAAATCAGTGTTGTATTCAAAGGTGTTTTTTCCTTTTACTTTTAGCACAAAATCTTTTTCTTCTATCAGTTCTTCGAGTCCGTCTTTTTTGAATTCGTTAAAATAACTCTTTTTTTCTGGCGTTTTTTGAGAATGGACTGATGAGGCTATTTTAGCTCTGTCTTGAAGTCTTTTTATAAAATAATATTCATTGTTTTGTTTGAACAGAGAAAAAATGACGATGCACAAAAGCGAGGTGCTAAAGCACGAAAGCGCAATATAAGTGATGGTTATTTTTTTTCTAATTTGCATAAATTATGATTTTATAATGTATCCCAAACCTTTAATAGTGTGGATAAGTTTGTTTTGATAAGGTTTGTCTATTTTGTTTCTCAAATAATTGATGTACACATCAACCACATTGGTATTCATGTCAAAATTGATGTCCCAAACATTATCCAGGATTTTTTCTCTAGACAAAATTGTATCGGCATTACGAGCCAAATAATGCAATAATTTGAATTCCTTGGCGGTTAATTGAATGAGTTCTCCATTTCTTTTTACCGATTTTGCTCTGCTGTCAATTTCTAAATCTTCAATTTGAATTAAGTCATTGGGTTTGTGTTCCTGACTTGATCTTCTGGCTAAAGCTGAAATTCGTGCTTCTAATTCAGAAAATTTAAATGGTTTTACCAAATAATCATCAGCACCAGAATTCAATCCAGTTACAATATTTTCGGTAGTTCCTAAGGCAGTTAATAGCAGAATTGGGACAAAATTTTTAGCGGCTCTCAATCGTCTGCATATTTCGATTCCATTAATATCTGGAAGCATGATGTCTAGTATAACCACATCAAAATTGTAATTCAAAATCATTTCTAGCGCAGTTGTTCCGTCAAGGGCAACGCTTACCTCATTGTTTTTTTCCGAAAGTCCTTTTCGAATAATAGATAGAAGATTAGGTTCGTCTTCAATAATAAGTAATTTCATAAAAATGATTTTTTAGACTTCATCAAAAATAGATGTTGTCTTCTTAAAATTATGCTAAATTTGATTTTATATTTTCATTTTGTGAGAGAGCTGATTTTCTTCTTGTTTTTATAAGCGTTTTTGTAAAATAATTGGACTATTTTATAAAAAAGAAATAGTGTAAGTAATTCAAAATCTTGATTTCATCATTCGAATTCTATTTCAAAATATTGGAGAATGTTTTTGTAATTGTCCTGAGCGCTAAGGCAAGTGTCTAATAGATATTCTTTTATATGTGGCCATTCTTGTAAACCTCTGTAATAAAAAAACTTTAATTCATCATCTATAATAAAAGGAACAATATTATTAGCAAGGCATTCTTTAAAGATAATCAATCGGCCAACACGACCATTGCCGTCTTGAAAAGGATGTATGATTTCAAATTGATAGTGAAAGTCTATAATATCTTCAAAATTTTTCTTTTCAATGCTATGATATTCAGAAAGTAATGATCCCATTTTTGTTTTGACCTCTTTTGGAGGACAGGTTGGATTACCTCCCACTTCGTTCGGGAGTTTTTTATAGTCACCAACATTAAACCAATTTTTTCGACTGTCAGATGTTCCTGATTTTAATAAAAAATGCAATTCTTTGATGAATGATTCAGTTAGTTTCGCTTTCGCTTTATCAATAATTAAATCAATGCAACGAAAATGGTTTGTTGTTTCT
This sequence comes from Flavobacteriales bacterium 32-34-25, assembly GCA_002280815.1. Lineage (GTDB taxonomy): Bacteria > Bacteroidota > Bacteroidia > Flavobacteriales > Flavobacteriaceae > Flavobacterium. Next base: position 19,939 of record NCET01000020.1, read on the forward strand.
ATGATATCATCTACATTGAGATTTTCGGTGGAAGCTCCAATGGTATTAGTTTCGAAAATGTATCGGGTTTGATCGTGAGTTAACTTACTTCCTTCAATACGATTTGAATTATAAGTAAGATCAATTTGTGTGCGATGGTAAATTCCACCATTGAGTTTCATCTCTTTTTGTTCTTTGAGGTGATTGAGTAAAGGATTGTTGCTAAATTTATTTTTATTTCCTTTTTCTGGTATTGTCGCATCTTCAGGAATATTCCAAGTTTTACCCGTTAGAAAAGCTCCTTTAATCTTTGCTGTTGCGCAGTAATTTCGGATAGTCCTTTCGGGAATATTCCATTTTTTCGAAAATTCACTTACTGAAATATAGTTCATAATTTATTTGTAAATGCCGTTATCGGCAAATATACGGCTAAATTAGTAGATACGCCTCCTTTTTTTGCCGATGTAGGCAAGAATGAAGTTTGTATTTGTTGTCTAATTAGGTGTTTGAATTACTTCAATAAAAAAAGCGTCACAAAATGCGACGCCTTCCAATAGGGTTTGAATTATTTTTTAAAGCTCGATTGATTGTATAATTTCAAGTAAATCGCTTTTTAGTTTTTCATTTGTAATTCCTTCATTTGCATTAAAATTATCATTGAAACTTGGTAATGAAAAACTTCCTTTAACATTAGCTCCTTGAAAAGGAAAACGATTTTTTGCAATTTCTAAAACCGTAAGTCCGCCTCTAGGGCCAGGAGAAGTTGCAAGGATTAGTGTTTGTTTTTCTTGAAAGAACTTAGGATTAATTCTAGAAGTCCAGTCAAAAATATTCTTGAAAGCCGTTGAATAGGCTCCATTGTGTTCAGCAAGCGAAACAACTACTAGATCAGCAGTTCCTAGTTTGTCGTAGAAATTGTTAGCTAATTCAGGGATTCCATTTTTTGCTTCTTTATCTAAAGAAAAAATAGGCATTTCGTAATCGTTTAAATCCAGTACTTCTACATCAGAGTTTTCAAATTGTGATGCGGCATAAGTAGCTAATTGTTTATTGATAGAGTTTGTGCTTGATGAAGCGCCAAAAGCGATAATTTTTTTAGTCATTTTTATTTATTTAAAAAGTAAGTCAATGCTCCCGAAGGACATTTGTTTACGGTATCGATAATTTTTTCAGTTGTTGAAGCTTCCGGTTTTATCCAGGGCTTTTCTTTTGGTTGAAAAACGGCTGGATTATTGCGAACGCAATTAGCAGAATGAATGCACTTAGCCGATTGCCATACAATGGTAACTTCACCATTAGTATATTCTTTTGTGATGTCTTTTGGATCCATAATAATTACAGTTGAGTGTTAATAGTTATTTTTCCTTTTAGAATTTTAGAAACAGGACATTTATTAGCAATTTGTATTAATCGCTCTTTTTGTTCTGTAGTAATTTCAGTAGAAAAAGTAATTTGTCTTGAAAAAACGGTCTCAAATTCGCCTTCTAATTCTTGTTCGGCATTTACTGCAATATTGATTTCGGGAATGTCCCATCCTTTTCGGTCGATGTACATTCGCAAAGTAGCCAATCATTTACTGCAATATTGATTTCGGGAATGTCCCATCCTTTTCGGTCGATGTACATTCGCAAAGTAGCCAATGTACAACTTGCCAACGAAGCCAAAAGTGCCGAATAAGGATCGGGTCCTAAATCTTTTCCTCCAGTGATTTCAGGTTCATCCATAATAAATTGCCCGTTGCGCCATGAAATAGTGCACAAATATTTTTGAGTTCCAATAGTTCCAGTAATGTCTTTTTCTAATAAATTTTTCATAAAATAATTTTTTAAGAATAATTACAAAACATCACTATACTCGGGCGTTTTGTCAAAAACTTTTTTTGCAAAAGGACACAAAGGAAGAATTTTTAAATTGGTTTCTCTGGCAAATAAAACTGCTTTTTCAACCATTTTCTTTCCAAAATTTTTCCCGTTATGTCCTGGATTCACTTCGGTGTGATCAATGATTATTTTGTGTGGTCCAGCGAAAACAAAGGTCATTTTTGCTTGAATGGTATCATCTACTTTTACGTAAAAATAACCTTTTTTTTCGTTGAATTCTAGTCCTATAATTTCACTCATAATTGTTTGTTTTAGTGAGTCATTGGGATTTCCATCAATAAAAATTTAGCATCGCTTGTGGCTTTGATGTCTAATGTGTTAAAGTTAGTAATTCCTAAACCATCGCGAGTTTCTAATTCCTGACCATCAACAGTGATAGTTCCTGAAATTACAAACACATACATTCCGTTTCCTTCTTTTTTGATTTCATACGTTTTAGAAAAATCTTTATCGAAATCAGCCAAATGAAACCAAGCATCCTGATGAATCCATACTCCAGCGTCATCAGCATTTGGAGATAATATTTGAGCAAAATCATTTTTTTCTAATGATTTGTCCAAAGTAATTTGTTGGTAACGAGGCGTTACATTTCTAGTTTTTGGAAACAACCAAATTTGGAATAATTTAGTTCTTAGATCTGCATTTGGGTTAAATTCGCTGTGTTGAATTCCTGTTCCAGCACTCATTACTTGTACATCGCCAGTTTTTATTGTTGCTGCATTTCCCATGCTGTCTTTGTGTGCTAAATCACCTTCAAGTGGAATTGTGATGATTTCCATATTGTCGTGAGGATGTGTTCCAAAACCCATTCCCGGAGCAACAGTATCATCATTCAAAACACGAAGTGTTCCAAATTGTACTCTATCTGGATTGTACCAGCTTGCGAAACTAAAACTGTGGTAAGCGTTTAACCATCCGTGATCTGCGTGTCCTCTTGTATCTGCTTTGTGTAAAACTGTAGTTGCCATGATATTTTTTGTTTGTTGATTATTATATTACAAATGTACAACCGTCATAAGCGTTTTGTACTTAACCTAGATTAAGAAGTGTTACCTGTTCTGTTTTTTTAGTAATCAGATAAAAAACATTCGTAAAGACAGATCACTAATTTACTGACCACTGTTTACTTTTTCAATAATCTGCTTTTCATTTTACTAAAAAACTCAGGCGTTACACCTATATAGGAAGCAATTTGTTTTTGAGGGATTTTATGACTCAAGTTACCATATCTTTTGTTGAATTTATCAAAGCGCTCTTCGGCCGATAAACTTAAATTATCCATTAATCGCTCTTGGTGAGCTACTAATGAGTTTTCGGTAAGAATTCTAAAAAAGCGTTCCAGCTTAGGGATTTCGGTATATAGCTGTTCTTGATTTTCTTTAGAAAGCAAAACCAATTCGGCATCTTCTAAAACTTCGATAAAAAGATTACCCGGTTTTTGCGAAATTAAACTGTACATATCGCCCATCCACCATCCTTCGCAGGCAAAACTTAAAACGTGTTCGACAATATTATCGTTGATATTGAAACTTCTTAAAATACCTGAGTTTACAAAATAAGAGTTTTTGCAAATTTGCCCCGAATTCAGCAGAATGCTTTTGGATTTATACTGATGGATTTCGGTTTTACTCAGGAAAAGTTCTTTTTCTTCGGCAGTAAGTTGAACGTGTTTTTCTATATTATTTAGAATCAGAGACATTGTTCTTTTTTAAAAAATTGACTCTGCAATATAACTATTTTCTGCTGTTTGTTTTTTGCTTAATTCGAATAATTCATCAACACAGAAAAGATATTAGTGTGTTTTTCGAAAAAAATAGTAAATCAAAGTTGATTTAAGTGTTCATTTGTAGAAAATTAAATTTGCTAAATTTTTCTTTTTTTACAATTGTTTAATTCAAATTGTTATATTCGTATTGAGTAGGGGTCTAAATGAGAATTTTGATACAAAAATAAGAGGTTTTTTTGTAAATCGGTAATTTAGATATAGAAGCTAATGGCAATGTCTGAAACAAAAGCAATTAATGAAGTATTGGTTATAGAACTTATGGAAGGCAATGAGAAAGCCTTCAGTAAGCTTTTTAATATGTTTTATAATGATGTTTATGCTTATAGCTTAAGTATGCTTAAAAATGAAGTCTTTGCTGAAGAAATAGTTCAAGAAGTATTCTTGAATATCTGGTTGCATAGAGACCGACTTAATCCTGATTTGTCATTCAAATCCTATGTGTTTACTATTACACGAAACTTAACATTTAATCTTATTAGTAAGGTGGCAAACAGCCATAAGCTTAAAGAAGAGGTGTTTTATACAAGTCAAAAATCATATAATCCAATTGAGGATAGCCTTGCAGAAGCTGATTATGATGCTATAAAGAATAAGGCTATTGAACAATTGCCTCCCAAGCGTAGAGTTATTTTTGAAATGTCCCGTAATAAAGAAATGAGTTACGAGGAAATAAGCAAAGAATTGAATATTTCTGTAAGCACTGTAAAAGGTCAAATGAGCAAAGCTCTGGCAGAGATTAGAACTTTTTTGGAAACTCATGGAAATGTGGCACTTCTTATAAGCCTTCTTTCGTCCCGTTGGTTGGAATAATGACTCGTTAATTATTATCTTTTCTTTCTTTTATATTTTCTATTTATTTCTATTTATTTCTTTTTAGTTATTATTTTTCTATTTTTCGAAAAAAATAATAATACTCGATAGTACTTTTCGTTTTCTCATCTGTATTATATATAAGAACATATATTATGCAACACGATACTCATATTCAAAATTTATTAAAAAAGTTCATTCTGAATCAATGCTCTCAAGAGGAAGTTGATCAAGTTGTACAGTATATTCAAGGCTTAACGGATTCAAGCGGACTACCAACCGTAGAAGAAGTGCTGGCAATTTTAGATGAAAAACCAGTGATGAATGAGCTTGATGCCATTCGTATTAAGGAGAAAATACTAGCGATTCCTCAAAAAAGGGAAAGTGTATTCTTGATGAGGAAATCCTATTATATGAAATATGCAGCTGCCGCTGTTTTTGTTGGCGTTTTAGCTTCGGCCTATTTTTTTAAGAATGATATTTTCAACAAGCCAGTTCAAGCTACTCCAGCAATTGTAAAACAAGATGTAAAAACTCATGAGCCAGGCACTAATAAGGCGATACTTACCCTTGCAAATGGTTCGCAAGTAGCTTTAGTAAATGGATCTTCATTGAAAACTCAAAATGCCAAAAGCAATGGTGAGGAAATCATTTATGATGCTAAAGAAAAAAATACTGCTGAAGTAGCCTATAATTATTTGACAATTCCTCGAGGAGGTAAATTCTTTATTAAGCTGTCCGATGGTACTCAGGTGTGGTTGAATTCTGAAACTAAATTAAAATTTCCAGTAGCTTTTATTGAAGGACAAACCAGACGAGTAGAATTAGTTTATGGAGAGGCTTATTTTGATGTGTCACCAAGTACAAAGCATAAAGGAGCGCATTTCAAAGTCTTGAATAATAGACAAGAAGTAGATGTTATTGGTACCGAATTTAATATCAAAGCTTATAAAGATGAGGTTAACATTTATACAACCTTAGTCGAGGGTAAGGTTGATGTAAATATTGAAAATAAAAAGCAACGACTAACACCCAATCAACAATTCAATCTAAATACCAAGACCAGCAATTCATTTGTGAAAAATGTAGACGTTTTTAACGAAATATCATGGAAAGAGGGTGTCTTTAGTTTTGAAAATATAACACTTAAAGACATGATGAAAGTACTGTCACGCTGGTATGATGTTGATTTTGTATTCAAAAATAAAGCAATTGAAAATGAGATTTTTGATGGGGTTTTAAGAAAAAACCAAAGCCTGGATGAAATTTTGAGAAGTATTAAAAATTTTAAAATTATAAAAAACTATGAAGTAAAAGATAAAGAAGTGATTCTGCAATAAAAAACTGGGAAGGAAGTATAGCATTTTCAGTAAGGCTTACTTCATTCCAATTAATTTACTATTAACCTATTGTGTAACCAACCAACCAATTCTAAAAATTATGAAAATTAAAGTACTTAATGTCTTTGTTCCCGTTAGAGAAAGGCTAATTAAAACTGTTATGAGAGCATTTGTTTTTTTATGGTGTACAAATGTTTTTTGTCTCAATGTAGGCAGCACATTTGCGCAAGCGAATGTAACTATTGATAAAAATCAATCGGCAACGATTTATCAGGTGTTTAAAATTATAAAACAGCAGACTGATTTGAATTTTGTTTACCCTAGAAAAGTTTTTAAAGACATTCCAGATGTTGAACTAAAAAAAGGTACAATTACAGTATCTAAATTATTAGGACAATGTCTTTCAAGTAATAATCTCGATTTTGAGTTAACAGCAGATAAAACCATCTTGATTAAAGAAAAGACTGTAATAGTACGTAAAGAAGTGCAGCAGAAAGCAATAAGTGGAAAAATTACTGACGCTTCTGGACAGCCTATTCCAGGGGTGAATATTGTTGAAAAAGGAACAACAAATGGAGTCCAAAGTGACTTTGATGGTAATTTTTCATTAAAATTAAAAAGCGAAAAAGCAATCTTGGTAGTTTCTTATATTGGTTTTAAAACCAAAGAAATTTCAGTTGACGGACAAACTACACTTTCGATTAAATTAGAAGAAGACTCCGCTAAGTTAGAAGAAGTGGTTGTTGTAGGTTACGGCTCAGTTAAGAAAAAGGACTTGACAGGATCAGTGGTTTCTATTGGTTCAGATAAATTAGAAGGCAGGTCGAATTCTAATGTACTTCAATCGCTTGCAGGACAGGCAACGGGTGTGCAAATTACACAATCTCAAGGTGCTCCAGGTCTTGCGCCTACAGTAAAAGTGCGTGGTGCTTCTTCGATAAATGCTGGTACTACTCCGCTTTATGTTATTGATGGAATCCCGCTGGAAGATAGTTCGACAAATTCAACCGATACAGGAATTACTACAGGGAGTAATTTAAGTTTTAACCGAAATCCACTTAATTTCATTAACCCTAACGATATTGAATCGATTGATATATTGAAAGATGCATCTTCGGCAGCTATTTATGGTTCCAGAGGAGCAAATGGGGTTGTTATCATTACCACATTTCCAATTATCGGCTTCGGGAGGTAATGAGAAGACACAATTTATGGTGTCATTGGGTTATTTGGATTCAGAAGGTGTTGTTGACAGAAATACTTACGAGCGAATTAATTTAAGATCTAACATTAAGCATAAGTTTAATGATAAAGTTCGAATGGGAGTAAACATCGGTCTCAGCCGTGCTAATGAAGCTCCTTACGGTACAGGTGGAAAAAGTGACGTGGTGAGTTTAGCTTTGCAAAGTGACCCATTTTTTCCGCTTTATGTTGAAACCGGAAGTTTAGGTTTTAAAGATCCTGCTTCAATTTGGAATACATTTTCTAAATATGGTTTCCAGCTTTGGCATCCTTATTCATTAACAAGGGAAGCAACTGCTAAAAAAGTAACTAATATATCTACTGTTACTTCGTACCTAGAATGGGATGTTATTAAAGATTTAACTTTAAAAACTTCTGCGAGTTCTAATATTGAGAATACAGTTCATAATTTCTATTGGAATGCGGGACAAAACTGGGGTTACTCTGGATGGGTGCCAGCGCAAGCTGATTTCAAAACCTTGCAATCTAACAATTGGATTTCAGAAACTACATTGAACTACAATAAGACATTTAATGAGAATCACAATTTAAGTGTATTGGCGGGTTATTCTGCTCAGGAACAACGTACCGATTTGAGTAGTATGACAGCTGGTAATTTTCCAAATGATTTAGTACATACTTTGAATGCAGGTGTTGTGAATGCAGGTAATACTTTTTCAGAGGATTGGTCATTAGTTTCCTATTTAGCTCGTGCTAATTATTCTTATAAAGGAAAATATCTGGCATCTGCAGCCATTAGAGCTGATGGATCTTCTCGTTTTGGAGCCAATAACAGATGGGGATATTTTCCATCAGGATCACTTGCTTGGCGTATCTCTGAAGAAGGATTCCTAAAGGATGTTTCTTGGATAAGCAACATAAAAGTTAGATTGAGTTATGGAGCAACTGGTAACAATTCGATTCCAAACTACGGATCGATTGGAGTTTTAGGTTACAGTCCTTATGTGAGTTCTGGTACTGTGAACCAGGGAATTTATACCTCAAACTTTGCGGATAAAAATTTGAAATGGGAAAAAACGGGTCAAACTAACTTTGGGGTTGATTTCAGTGTTTTTAATGGACGTGTGAAATTTACAGGTGATATCTATTATTCAAAAACAAAAGACTTGTTACTTAATGTACCTATCCCAATTCTTTCTGGATTCTCTTCTACTTTGACGAATATTGGAGAATTAGAAAACAGAGGATTTGAACTTAATCTGAGTACACAAAATATCGACAATGAATTCAAGTGGAGCACTGACTTTAACATTTTTGCCAATAGAAATAAAGTGGTAAAACTAGGTGTAAACGATGCTCCAATAGATATTAATGTTAGTAGTATGACTTCTCGCACAGCGGTAGGAAAACCAATAGGTATGTATTACGGTTATGTTGTTGATGGAGTGATTATGTCACAAGCAGAATTAAGCGAATATCCTGTATGGCCAGGCAGCGAAGCGGGTGATCCTAAGGTAAGGGATGTTAATAAAGATGGAAAAATTGATTCTAATGACCGTACCTATTTAGGGAATTACCAACCTAATTTCCAATGGGGATTGACCAATAATTTTTCTTACTCAGGATTTGAACTTTCTGTTTTGTTGCGTGGTTCACAAGGAGGAGAGATTCTTAACCATAATGCTAGATATTTAAAATCAGGTGTAGGTGGAGGAAACCGTAACATGTATGCTGTTGTAAATAATTATTGGAAATCGGAGGCTGAACCTGGAAATGGAAAGATTCCTAAACCTCGTATGTTGCCAACAACTGTTCACGATTTTGGATCAAGTTATTGGGTTGAAGATGGTTCATTTGTTAGAATACAAAACATTCGTATGGGCTATAATTTACCAAAGAAATTAGTTGAAAAAATGAAGCTAAGTAACATAAAACTATATGTGAATTTAGAAAACGTACATGTGTTCTCTGATTATTTAGGGTATGATCCAGAAGGTAGTACATATCAATCAGGTGTATTGGTAGGTTTTGATTACGGAGCTTATCCAAATCCTTTTACAGCTACTGCTGGATTAAATATTAGTTTTTAAAATATAGACCAATCATTTAAAACTTAAGAAAATGAAAAAAATATATATCATACTTTTTTGCAACTTATTCCTGTTGGGATGTAGTTCCGATTTTTTAGATAAAGCACCAATTTCAAATGCTAATGAAGCAGAATTCTATAAATCTCAAAAAGATCTTGAAACAGGAATGTGGTCTGCTTATAATTCACTTTATTCCTTGTACGGTCCCGAAAGTTTGCCATCGTTTTATGGCGAATTAATGTCTGATAACGCCTATAGTGATAATGCTGCCGGAAGAATTCAAGACTACGAAAGTTTTGAATTGCATACCATGTCTATCGATAATGAGTTGGTTTTCAATTTTTGGAATAATTATTATAAGGCAATCTATAATGTAAATAATATTATTGTTAGTGCAGAAAGATTGGATTTTGCTAGTAGAGATGTCTTAATTGGTGAAGCCAAGTTTTTACGAGCTTTGTATTATTTTGATATGGTTCGCGCCTGGGGCGATGTGCCATTAGTTGTAACTCCATTGAGTATTGCTGATGCTTATGCCAAAGGACGCACGCCAAAAGAGCAAGTTTATGCTCAAATTGTTGACGATCTTGAATTTGCGGCAGCTAAATTACCAGTAAAAACAAGTCAGCGTTTTGTGGGTGCTGCCAGCCAGGAAGCGGCGAATACTTTATTGGGTAAGGTGTATCTAACTATGGGCAAGAAACCAGAAGCTACTGAAGCTTTGTTGAAAGTGTATGGCAAGTTCAGTTTGGTTCCTTATGCTGATTTATGGGATTTAAATAAGAAAAATGGAGCCTCTTCTATTTTTGAAATTCAATACAAAGGTGGTGTATCCAGTCCGTATAGTTTGTATTGGGCTATGTTTTCACCAGTTGATAATCGCGTGGTTACAGCCTGGGGTGGAGGATTTAATCAAATTACTGAAGATTTGTGGAACGCCTATGAAACTGGGGATCCAAGGAGAGCTATCTCAATTCAAAATGGCTACACAACTCCTAGCGGATCATTTGTAAACGTGAAATTCCCCATTAAGTGGAAAGATGCAGCTGCTCCTGTTGCCGGTTTAAGAGAAGCTTCAAATAATAACTTTATCGTTCTTCGTTATGCAGATGTTCTTTTAATGTTGACCGAAGCAACTTCGGATTCAAAATACTTGAACGAAGTTCGTGCCCGTGTTAACTTACCGCTTTATGGAAGTGTAGGTTATCCAGCTCAGTACAACACGGTAGCTCTTGCTTTGGAGCATGAAGCCCAGGTAGAATTTGCCTGTGAATTCCACCGTTGGTTTGATTTAATAAGAACAGGAAGAGCAATTTCAGTAATTGAAAATAGTAGTAAGAACATCACTCTTACTGAAGACGAATTATTATTGCCTATTCCGTTTTTAGTAATTAACCAAAATCCGGATGTGATTTCTCAAAATGAGGCTTACAAATAAAAAATTAGTGGTTAGTTAGTGTGTTAGTTTGGTTAAGTTGGAAAGACCGCTTGCTTGTCGAATAGACTAGTGAGCGGTCTTTCTTTTTTTGAAGTTTTATCTTGTAAATCATTGTTGTCCGATAAAAAAACATAAATAAAAATTTGAAGCCAATATATGGCAGATAGGGACAGGTCGCTCCTCTGGAGCTTATTTTTGACGATTTTATTTTTCTACAAACATAGTGTCCCTATGGGACTAAAACAGCTCCGTTAGGAGCAAAATGTTTGTAGAGAAAAGTGATTTATGTTAAACAAGTTCCAGAGGAGCGACCTGTTTATTGTTTTTTAGATTTTTACTAAATGGGATTAGTTTTTTCAACTGGAATAATTCTTAAACATATAAATCCATAATAATCTTGATAACCTAATGTTCAATGGGGACAATGCGACTATTACAGCCATAATAATGGGGATAATTCTTAAGTCGAAAGTTTCTTGAAAAAAGAAACTGCATATAACATAAGTTGCAATTCCCTGTGCCACTGTTAATCCATAATTGACATACATAGCACCAAAAAAATAACCAGGTTCTTTTTTGAATTTATAATGACAATGCGAACAATATTCATTCATTTTAGGAAAACTGAATTTAAAAAAAATGCTATTTTCTTTAAAAATTTTCCCTTGATGACAATGTGGACAATCATTTTTCAGAATATGGATAAGTGTATTTGACATGATTTCTATTTTTTTCAAAGGTATTTATTATCAATCTGCTAGTTATTTTCTATATTCGCTTATTATAGGACAAAAAAGACATTCTTAAGGTGAAAAAATATCCCATTTATAGTATAGAACAGTTTAATTGCAATTCGGTAACCAGCGATTTGTATATTAACACGTTTAAAAATCACTTAATTAGTCATAGTTTTATAGAAAAACCGCATCGTCATAATTTTTATTTGTTGGTTTTTTTTACCAATGGTTCAGGAATCCATGAAGTCGATTTTGACCGTTTTGAGATTCGACCGGGAAGTGTTTTTGTTTTGCAGCCAGGGCAAATGCATCATTGGGTTTTATCTGAAGATATTGAAGGTTTTATTGTTTTTTATACAGCCGAAATGTACAATTTGTACTTTGGTAAAAAGACTATCGAAGATTATCCGTTTTATTTTTCGGTACAAAATAGTCCTGAAATTATATTGGAAGAAGCCGAAATAAAATCCATTTTACCTTATTTCGAAAATTTGATTGCCGAAATGCAAACCAATAAAGTATTGAAGCGCGATAAAATCATGAACCTGTTGGATAGTATTCACATTGAACTGGCTCGTAAGTATAACGAAATTTACATTCATGAAGCCCATTCGTATAATGTAAAAATTAAAAGTTTGGAGCAACTTTTAGAAAAGAAATTCAAAGAAGAAAAGTCGGCGGCATTTTATGCTTCGGCATTGAATATTAGTTTGAAACACTTGAACCGGATTTGCAATGAAATCCTAAAAAAAACAACCACCGAAGTAATTGTAGATCGGGTGATGCTCGAAGCCAAACGAATGTTGCTCGATAAAAACTGGACAGTCAATGAAATTGCAATCGAGTTGGGCTATGAAGATTACTCTTATTTTACGCGTTTGTTTAAAAAACATACCGCAATGACACCAACAAATTTTCGATTATTGAAAAAAGACTAGGAATTATTTCTTTTGTGAAATGGTTTTTTAAACCGCAAATTGCACAAATTTCCTCAAATTAATTTACAGTCACTAACGCTGCAGCTTTTATAGCATTTTCTACTACTTCTTCAATTGGAGTTTCCAAAGTATCGTTTGTTAAAGCCACACCCATTCTTCGGTAAGGTCTTGAGGATGGTTTTCCAAAGATTCTAAAATCGGTTTTGGGTAATGCAGCAATTTTTTCAATTCCGCTATAAGTTGGATTCGCACTATTTTCCGAAGCTAAAATTACAGCACTTGCTCCCGTTTTTTCTAAGGTGATTTCGAAAATAGGCAAGCTTAAAATCGCTCTAAGATGCAATTCGAATTCATTAAAATTTTGTGTTCCAGCCAAAGTCACCATTCCGGTATCATGTGGGCGAGGTGATAATTCGGAGAAATAAACGCCATCATCGGCTAAGAAAAATTCAACGCCAAAAAGTCCTGCGCCACCTAAGGCTTCGGTCACTTTTTCGGCCATGTCTTGCGCTTCGTATAAATCCTTATCAGAAATTCGGGCGGGTTGCCAGCTTTCCTGATAATCGCCACGTTCCTGACGGTGCCCGATTGGCGCACAGAATAAAGTGCAATTATTGTTTTGTGTTACGGTCAATAATGTAATCTCCGAATTGAATTTTACAAAAGCTTCTACAATAACTTCCACCACATCGCCACGCGAACCCGCAACAGCATATTCCCAGGCTTTTTCGATATCAGCTTCGGTTTTTATTGTGGATTGTCCTTTTCCTGACGAAGACATTAATGGTTTTACCACGCAAGGGATTCCAACTTCGAGAACGCCTTTTCGCAGTTCCTCGGCAGTTGTGGCATAACGGTATTCAGCAGTTTTTAATCCTAATTCTTTAGAAGCTAAGTCACGAATGGCTTTGCGATTCATCGTAAAGTTGGCCGCCTTTGCCGATGGAACTACGGTAATTCCTTGTTTTTCGTAATCGTAAAAACGTTCGGTTCTAATGGCTTCTATTTCAGGAACGATGAAATCGGGATTGTGTTTGGCTACAATTTTATCCAAAGCGTCGCCATCAAGCATATTAATCACTTCAAAATCGTGAGCGACTTGCATAGCAGGAGCATTTTCATAACTGTCAACCGCAATTACGGTTTGCCCGATGCGTTGCGCAGCGATTACAAATTCTTTACCAAGTTCGCCTGAGCCGAGAAGAAGGATTTTTGCCATTTTATATTTTATTGCGAGGAACGAATAATTCGAAAACAAAAATAGTTTAAAATTTGGAGTGTTACTACTTCAAATCTTAAACTATTTATATGAGAAAAGAATTGTTTTATAATTTTATTTCGGTCATTTTTTTATGAATAACTTATTCAGCCCCACCTTAATATCCTCTCCACCAATACGCCCAGAAATTACCGTTATATTTTTCACGTATTTTAGCGTTTTCTTTCCAACTAAATAAAAGAAGTATAGTTATAACAACCATAATCAATAAAATTCCGATAGTTACATATATCGCAATTTTAAATATAGAATCATTCTCTTGATTTACAACTATATTGTCTATTCGAACAACTTCTAGATCTTTTTGGCGAATTGCTACATCGATATCAAAACTTTTTATAGGCTTTTTTGAATAAGCTTCATATATTATATTAACTCCTTCATTAATATTTAATAAGGAGATTTCTACTTCATTTTTAAAATTAGATATTTTTCTAAAATTAAAATCTAGTTGGCCGATTTCTTTTGGATAACTTTCAAATTTTGGATTTGGTAAAATGATAATACTAGAATCCTTACTTGAAATTTTACATTTTAAGTTTTCCAGGCCTACATTTCCAATATTTGAAAGGGAAATAAATTTGTGATAATAGCCCTTTACTTCAGCAGTATCATTTTTAAGAGAGTACTTAATATCAATTGCATTATCAATAGCTTTAGCAAAATTAATTTCATTATTTCCGCCTTTTACATTCAGCGCAATCTTTTTTATTTTTTCTTCTTTTTGAAATTCTTGTATACCAATAGTGACTACTGCTGTAATTCCTGCAGTAAGTAAAATTAAAAGGACATATTTTAAAGAAAAAGATGGTTTTATTTCAGTACTCATTTTTTTTAAGTGTTCGGGATATTAAATTACAAATAACGTCTTGGTACTACAGCGGGTTTGGGACTAAATTAAGCCCTATTTTCGGATTTATAAAACATTCCAAATACAAGACCAACTTCAAATAAGCCTAAAACCCAAATTGCTTGTAGCGTGTGTTAGCAGCAGGATTTTATTCGTCATCTGATAAGTAGCTATCAAAAAATGAATCAATTCCAGATGTTTTGTATCTGACTGTTTCGTATAAATCCGGAATTGATCTGTCAGCTGGTAATGTATAGATTGAATTTCCTATTGCATCTATAAATTCTAGTCTATAGTTTTCTACCCAATCAAAAATATCTTCATCATAGTAGTGCTTTTCTTTGAATTTAAAAAGTCTAATAATCTTATCAACAACATTTGTAGTATAGACAAAATCAATAATAGTCTCAGAACCAATAAGAGACTTTACCGGAAAAGTATTTTTTTGCCACTCTATTTTATTTTCTTTAGTTTCTCTATTTAACTTAGATACGAATCTAACATAATCCCTTGTATTCATATTTTCCCTTTGTTTTTATTTTCTTTAATGTTTTCCATCTGTCTCAGAACCTCTAAAATCCCATCATAGATAATCCAAATATCATCGTAGTTTGTTTCATATATTCTATGGATGTGTTTTGTGAAAAAATGTTTAAGAGTGGAATCGCCTTCGCTCTCATCAGCAAATTTTTTATTACGCCTACTTTTCGTAAAACGAATTAATCTTCTAGTTTTTAAACTTTCTTTATAACTAATTTTGGTTGCCAAATCCTGCAATTCTGTTATGCAAATTCCAAGTTCAGTTTTAATTTCAGATTTATTGTTGTTGTAGTCATTTAAAAAACTATTCAATTTAGATCCCGAATTTGAAAGATTTGTTATATGCTTTTTGATTCTTTTTTCAAATAATATATCGGTTTTGAGTTTTTTAATTTCCGATTTAATTATTAATCCAATTATGAAAGCTATAACCGCTATTATGAATCCAATGACTTCCAGAACATTTGCCCAAGTGTCAAGTTCCCAATTAATAAATAGTCTTGTTAAAATACCAATTTGTTCTTCTGTCTGTTCTTTCATTTTTGAGTATTCTATATTCTAATCTTGACGCTAACTAGTTTATATGCGCATAAATCAAACTAGTTTTATGCTTATTGGGCATGTTATACGCATGTTTTTGTTTGAATTTATTTCCCAAATATATAAAAATATCTTACAAAATAGTTTGTAGTATCATTTATTTCCCAATCATATCCTTTAAAGTTTCCAGCTGGATTTGTAGTTTTTTATTTGGGTGTTGAGGTGAATCCAGCTGCTATTGTAGTAACGGTATAGCAGCGGCATCCTTTGTCTCGTTCTTTAAAACGAGACAAAGATATAGCGGATAGCCCGACCGGAGGGAACCCCCTTCAAAAGTTAAACTATTTACAGCAAGAAACCCTGTCAGAGTTCAAAACTCTGACAGGGTTGTATAATATATTTTATAACTTAATTTCAGTCATTCGATCATCGATAAAACTAAAGCCCCAACCCGGTAAATCGTGTGGTTTTGCAAAACCATCCTGAATAACCATAGGATTGTCAATTAATGGATCGACCCAGTCAAAAGATTCTACACCCACGCCATTTGAAATGGTGCATAACAACGGAACATCGTAATCTTTGTAATAATGCGGGAGCACAGGCAGGTGGAAACTTTTAGCCAAAGCCGCACTTTCGCGCCAGGCTTCGACACCACCAATTCTTAAAATATCGGGTTGCCAAATGTCCAGAGCATTTCTGGTTGCTAATTCGCGTAGCGGTAAAGTATCGAATTCTCTTTCGCCCATTGCGAGTGAAATTCCGGTTTGGTTTTTTAGGATTTCGTAACCTTGGAAATTCTGATGATGGATAGGTTCTTCAAACCAGTTGATATTTAAATCCCGGGCTTCGCGAGCCAGTTTCATTGCCGATGGCAAATCCATTCCCTGATTGGCATCCATCATGATATCGACTTTATCGCCCACGGCTTCGCGCACTAAACGCAAACGCTCCACATCGGTGCTGACTTTTGGCGAACCTACTTTTATTTTTACCGCTTTGAAACCTCTATCGGCATAATTGGTCACTTCTTCAATCAATTCGTCAATAGAATAGGAAATCCAACCGCCACTTCCGTAAATAGATACTTTTTCTTTGTGCGTGCCTAAGATTTTATGGATGGGTTGTCCCAAAGTTTTTCCCCAGGCATCCCACATGGCAATATTGATGGCGGCTTGTGCCCAACGCAATACGCCCTGGTTTCCAAAATATTCGGCTAATTCATCTAGTTTTTGGTAAACTGCCGCAGTTTCATTGGCTTTATAGCCTTTGATAACCGGAATAATATCTTTTAATGCGCCAACAATCGCATTGGGAGAATATTGAAAAGACAATAAATAGGATTCGCCAATGACTCCGTTTTCCAATTGGATTCGCATTACGATAAATGAAATTTCGGTTAGCGTATGCGTGGCATCCGATATTGGTTTTTTTAGTGTTGTGGAAGCCTTGTATAATTTGACGTCTCTGATGGCTGTATCTGTATGCATGCTATGTAGTTTTAGAATTACAATATTACAACTCTAAAAGCAACACTATTTACACAATAAATGGATTTTTAAACACTATATTGATAAATAATAGTGTATTTTTAAAACTTCTTAAACCATTTAGTGTAGCAATGAAAGCAGAATACCGCAGTATAAGTCCGTCGCCGGGTAGTTCTTTTAGTACGACTCTTTTTGAAGGTAAAGAATTTATTGCTTCCTGGCATTTTCATCCACAGTATGAGCTGACTTATATTTTAGGGAGTAGCGGAATCAGATATGTGGGGGATAATATGGGGAATTTTGAATACGGCGATTTGGTTTTGGTTGGTTCGAATTTGCCGCATTGCTGGAAAACCATTGGCGAACAAAAAGAAGAAGTACGCTGTATTATTGTGCAATGGGATGAAGAAATGCTCGAAGACTGGTTAGAGAAAAAAGAATTTCAGCACATTAAACAACTGCTGGCTTTGGCTTCCAGAGGAATTCGGTTTGATTTTGAAACGGCTCTGAAGGTCGAAAGCAAATTGTTAAACTTAATTGATTTACCGCCTTTTGAACGGCTTTTGTCTTTTTTGCAAATATTACAAGAATTGGCTGTGAATGCGAATCATCATTTTTTGGCAGGCGAAGGTTTTACTACCAATTTGACCATTAAAGAAAGTGAACGTGTGAATTTGATTTACAATTATGTCAGGGAATATTACAACCAACAAATTAGTCTGGACGACGTTTCTAAAAAAATAGCGATGAACAAAGAATCTTTTTGTCGTTTTTTCAAGAAAACGTTCCGCAAGTCTTTTTTTGAATTTATCAATGAATACAAAATAAGTATGGCGACCAAAATGCTTATCAATACTGATTTAACTGCTTCTGAAATTGGTTACGAAGTAGGTTATAATAATTTGAGTTTTTTTAATCGACAGTTCAATAAATTTGTAAAAATGTCGCCTTCTAAATACCGAAAAATGTATCGGAATATTTAGTTTTAGTTAAACTTTCCAATCCAGCCGCAAACGGGATTATAAAGACTACCTTGTATAAAAATCCATGTCTATAGCCCATCGTGTTGTTCTTGTTGAAGCTTTGTTTGCCAAATTAGAAGTAGAAATTGCACTCTTTCAGGAAAGCTCGACTCTAGGTTGTGTGGCGGGTTGCGGAAAATGCTGTACCAATCCTGAAATTGATGCTTCTCCACTCGAATTTTTACCCTGGGCGTTTCATCTTTTCTTAAACGGAAATGCTGAAAATGTTTTATTGGATTTAAAAAGCAGCAGCAAAAGTATCTGTTATATTTACAATCCACTTTCGTTACTCGATAGCAATAAAGGAAATTGCAGTGCTTACCAATATCGAGGATTAATTTGTAGATTGTTTGGTTTTGGAGCCAACAAAGACAAATACGGACAATACCGAATGTCTACTTGCAAAATAATCAAAGAAAACCAAAAAGAAGCTTTTGAAAAAACTTCAAAAGCCATTAATGGCGGACTTGCCATTCCTATTTTTACCGATTATTACATGAATCTTTCCCAAATAGATTTTAAATTAGGAAACATAATTCTGCCCATAAACCAAGCACTGGTTTTTGCCATTGAAGAAGTCTTGCAATATTATGCTTATCGCCCTATGCCGAATGGTTATAACAATTGTGCGTGATGGGTTTTTCTACAGATCGTTTATTCGCAAACTTGTCTTCCTGACGAAGGAAGGATCTTCGCAATATGAGTCAAGTACTGTGTGGAATTGCTAATGGAGTTCCTTCCTTCGTCAGGAAGACAATATTGAGGAGTTTCTTTGTGATTGATACTGAAGTTTTAATACGCAAAAAAGCCCCAAGTTTGCTTGAGGCTTTGTATTTTAGTTTTTGACCGCCAACTAAGCGGACGAAATAAAAAATAGACCACAGATGATACGGGATTGAACAGATAAAAACAGATTTTTCATAGTGTTTTGTAGATCACAATCTGCGATAATCCGTTAAAATCAGTTTCACCTGCCTGTCGGCAGACAGGTCTGTGTGCCATTCTCAATAATAATTGGTACAAGAAACGGCTAGTCATCTTTATTTTATTCGAAAATTATTTTGCCGTAACTACATTTGGTTTTGTTTGCGGTGCCATATCCGTTCCTAAATAGAAGCTAGGATGCGGTGGCTGATTGTAAGCCGAGTTTTGCCAGGCTATCGCTACCCTGTATTGGGTGTCGTGCATTAAAGTGTACAACTTATGAGTAGTAGGAATATTGGTGGTATAAATTCGAATAGCAGAATTATCTTCTTTACGAAGAATTACTTCTTCGCGCCAATCGCCAAAAAGATCGGCGCTTAAACATGGTGTTGATTTGGTTCCATTGTTTGATTTGTAACCTGTAGCAGTTAGTAAATTGATGCTTTTTGCATTGGTATAATCCCATTTGTCAATTCTATTTGAATTTAATAATTCTCGGCTTAAATCGCCATCCCACCAGATAGCAAAATTCATCGAAGGTTTAGCCGTTCCGATTTGGTTTCCTTTGCAATCGTATAAATTACCTACTGAGCCCCAAAATTCGTAACCTTTATAGCGAGGATCAATGTCGGAAGCAAGTCCACGACCTACATCAATTCCTTCTCCGTTAACGCCCCATAAAGGTTCACCTGTTTTAGCATCTCTAAATTCGAGTCCGTAATTTTTGTAACTTCTGGGACTTTCATGGCATTGCCATACTTCCTGTCCGGGACGATCAGGATCCATATCGGTCATGTGTAAGGAATCGCCATGTCCTAAACCATTAGAATATAATTTTGTTCCATCGTCGTCAATGGCATTACTACCATTGCATACTTCGTCTTTTCCATCTCCATCGACATCGCCCACAGTCATTTGGTGATTGCCTTGTCCTCGTGCATCTCTGTTTTCGGCATCGTCACTGTCAAAAATCCATCGTTTAGAAAGTTTGTTGTCTCTCCAATCCCAGGCCACACGAACAAGTCTTGTGTAATAACCGCGTCCCATGACCAGACTTGGATTTTTCCCATCCAGATAAGCAACAGCCGCAATAAAACGATCCACACGATTCCCGTGATTATCTCCCCAACCCATACCATCGCCGCCACGAGCAGGAAGATAATCAGTTGTAACCATTGCTTTACCTGTTAATCCATTAAAAACAGTTAAGAATTCAGGACCTGATAATATAAATCCGTTTTCATTTCTATAATCAGCATCAGCTGATCCTATTACAATTTCTGTTCCGTCGATAGTTCCATCGGCAGTTTTACAAGCAATTTCGGCTTTGCCATCAGAATCTAAATCATACACCATAAATTGGGTATAATGAGCTCCGGCACGAATGTTTTTTCCTAAATCAATTCTCCAGAGTAAAGTTCCGTCTAAACGATAACAATCAATAAATACATTTCCGGTATAGCCTTTATGCGAATTGTCATGAGCATTGGAAGGATCCCATTTTACAAAGATTTCATATTGTCCGTCACCATCTACATCGCCCACGCTAGAATCGTTTACGTTGTAAGTGTAGGTACGACCGTCCGGAGTAGTTCCACCAGCGGGAATTTGCAT
>NCET01000337.1 GCA_002280815.1 Flavobacteriales bacterium 32-34-25
AGATTTTAACCTATTGTAAATCAATTTATTATTTTATACAATTTTATTTTACTTATCTTTTTTTGAATAATTTTTTAAGATTAAATTAAGTTATTTTACACAAAATGTTATAGGTTTGCTCTTGAATTTTAACAAATATTAAAAATGAAAAAAATTATTTTGTCTGCATTAGCAGTATTCACATTTGGATTTATTAATGCTCAAGAAGCTAAATTTGGTTTAATTGCTGGAGCTGATTTTGCTACTTATAAACTTGAAGCTGAGGGATTCAATATTAGCGAAAACACGACTGCTTTCTTTGGAGGAGTATTTGTAGATATAACAGCATCTGATAAATTTCATGTTCAACCAGAATTAGTAATAGTTACTGCAGAAGGAGGAAGTCAATTACAATTACCAATATTGGCTAAATATTATTTAGCTGATAAAGTTAGTATTTTAGCTGGTCCAGATTTATTATTTGATTTAGATGAAAAAACAGAAGGATTAAAAAGTTTTGGTGTAGGTATTGATTTTGGTGCTGCTTATGATATAGACAGTCATTTTATGATTGAAGCTAAATATAATTTAGGTTTGACAAATTTTATTGAAGATGCTCCATCAGGATACGCTGCTAAAATTAATGGATTTTTTCTAGGATTAGGTTACAAATTCTAACCATTCTTATAATATATCAAAAAGACTATTCGAAAGGATAGTCTTTTTTTTACGCCTAATTTATTCTTGTTAAAGGATTGTTAATAGTATTGTTGATAAGTTTTTAGTAGGATTTGTTTTTTAGGTTTGAAGAATTGATAATTTTATGTTAATAAATTACTAATTTAACAACTTAAACTATGAAAAAAATCATTTTAACAACAGCGGCAATTTTTGCATTTGGATTTGCAAATGCCCAAAGTGGAGCATTCAAACTAGGAGCTCATGTAGGTTTGCCTACCGGAGATGTTAAGGATTTTAGTTCCGTAAATTTAGGAGCTGATTTAGCTTATACTTGGAGTGTAGCCGAAGGTTTAGATGCGGGTATTACTACTGGTTATACTTCTTATCTTGGAAAAGATGGGTTTGATGCTGTTGGTTTTATTCCAGTAGCGGCTACAGCACAATTCACGCTAACTAATAATTGGTTCATTGGAGCTGATTTAGGTTATGCGATTGGTGCTAGTGAAGATAATGATGGAGGTTTTTTATACCAGCCAAAATTTGGGTATCAAATGGAAAAAGCAGGACTTTATGTTTCTTATAAAGGAATTTCTGTTGATGGATTTAATGTGTCATCTGTAAATTTAGGGGTAAACTTTAAATTGTAAAGAATAACTTTTTTAATCAAAACCTCTTCTGTAAAAGGAGAGGTTTTTTAATGGAATTTTATCAAATTATAAACGTATAAATATGAAGAAAATTATTTTATCAATTGCTGCTGTTTTAGCATTTGGATATGTAAATGCTCAAGAAACCAAATTTGGATTAAAAGGAGGAGTTGACTTTGCAAACGTACATGGGAAAGTTGCTGGGGAATCTTATAATCAAGCTGAGACAGGTTTTTATGCAGGAGGATTTGCTGATATTACAGTTTCGGATAAATTCCATGTTCAACCAGAATTGCTGTATGTTTCAGTTAGGGAATTAGATCAAATTCAGGTTCCTGTTTTAGCTAAAATCCCTGTAGTGGAAGATCTTAGTTTGCTAGCAGGTCCAGATTTTGGATTTCTTTTAAATGCTGGAGAAGGAACTAAAGCTTTTAATTTTGGTTTGGATTTAGGATTGTCTTTTGATTTGAATGAAGAGTTTTCATTAGATGGAAAATACAATTTAGGACTTTCTAATTTACTTGAAGATGGAAACAGTGATTTTAGTTCTAAACTTAGTGGTTTCTTTTTTGGTTTGAGTTATAAGTTTTAATAAAAAAAAGACAAAAACATTAAAAAACCTCTTCTGAAAAGGAGAGGTTTTTTAATGTTTTCTAAATAGAATTTTTTTTGAAAAAATTGGATTTTAATCTTAATTGATAAAACCAATGGTTAAGAATAGATTGCAATTGAAATTAAAACATTATAAATATATTGGGAAACCAAAGCTCCTCCTTCATCATTAATCAATTCAATATCATCTTACGGAGTATGGTATTGCGGATACCCACCAGTATCAAATCATATAGCAGAAATTAAAGTTTTGTAAAATGATACATTACACCTAATCTACTAATTCTGTAAGCAATAGTTAAACCAACAAAATATCCAACAGAACACAATTAGTCAAAAAAATGTATATTTGTGATTCACACTCTTTAATTTATGGAAGAAAATAAAGATATTACTATCTATGATATTGCTGAAAAATTAAATCTGGCAACCTCTACAATTTCGAGAGCGTTAAAAGATCACCCATCAATTAGCGATAAAACGATAAAAAAAGTAAAAAAAACTGCCGAAGAAATGGGTTATGTACCTAATACTCTAGCGGCTGGACTTCGTGGTAATAAAACCAATACAATAGGTGTTTTAATACCAACTATTACACAACCTTTCCTTTCTTCATTAATTAGTGGTATCGAAATTACAGCCCAAAAATCGGGATACAACGTAATTATTATGCAATCGCATGACTCTTATGACGAAGAAGTAAGTTTAGCTAAGTCTTTATACAGCAGTAGAGTAAGCGGAGTAATTAGTTCTCTTGCAATGGAAACCCGTGACACCTCCCACTTTCAACAATTTGTTAGCAATAACATTCCTTTGGTTTTTGTTGACCGTGTACCCAAAGATTTCAATACCTTTCGAGTTATAATTGACAACTATGCGGCTGGATACAAAGCTACTAAACACCTTATAGAACAAGGTTGTATCCGCATTGCACATCTAACTGCTGGCTCTGAATTTGGTAATTTATATAGCGAAAGAAAAAGAGGTTATATCGATGCTTTGAAAGACCATAATTTGCCTCTAATTGAAGAATTAATCGTGAATTTAAAAACCGTTACTTATGAAGAAGGAGCTAAGGAAAGTAACAAATTATTTGATTTAGAACTTCGCCCAGATGGTATTTTTGCTTCTGGAGATATTATAGCTGTTAGTGCCATTCAAACAGCTAAAAAAAGAGGAATTAAAATACCTGAAGAATTGGCCATCATCGGTTTTAATAATGACCCTATTTCACAAATTATAGATCCCAATTTATCAACCATTACGCATCCTGCTGCCAAAATGGGAAAAGCTGTCTTGTCCTGAAATAGCTATACACAAACCAAGAGTGTATGGAGCACAAGGAACAGGAAGTTTATGCTTCCCGAGAGGGTAAGCAAAGTCATTATGA
>NCET01000338.1 GCA_002280815.1 Flavobacteriales bacterium 32-34-25
TTTAAATAATCATAATTAATTTAAAAAAAGCTCCCAATATTATTTTAAATAAAAAAGGGCTTGTAAAAAACAATAAATTCTATGCTTGGGAAGACTTATCAAGTCATAAATTGACAGGTAAAAAATTTTTAGCAATTTCGTCGGAAGAATGTGCTTCATTAACTTTTAGAGATCAAAAAACAATTTATATCTTCGATGATTTTTATTCTAATGCTTCTGAAATGAAATGTTTCATTCAAGAAATTGTTATTGATAAAAAAGATAAAATAGAAATAAAAAAACAACCAATTCATTTTAATGATGTCAATCAGGAAGCTTTCATTCTTTACAAAGGAAATCCGGTTTTCTCTTATAGGGGAGCTACAATATGGTCTCCATTTCTATTTTTAATCGGAGGATCAATAATTAATTTCAAAATATATCCATCAAAAACATTCATTTTTTGTTCGATTATAACTTTATTTTTAGCGCTTGTATTCTCTTGGATGTTATTTTATTTTGAAATTTCCAAAAATTTTCTTGTTGTAAAAAATCATTATTACTTTTGGAAAAAAGATATTTACCATTTTTCTGAAATTAAAGAAATAGTCTTTGAAGGTATATATGGAAAACGTCCTAAAAGTTTAGTAATAATAACTTTAGATTTTAAAACTGAACGTTATTATGCTGGAAGTCTAACAGATAAAACTTGGTTAAAACTCAAAACAGAACTGGAAAACAAAAATATTATTGTTAGATAATAAATGAGTTTCAAAAAAATTAAAATATATGACCTTCATAAAAACCACCGAACAATCCTCAAAATACGAGCATTTAGAAAAGATGTCAGTTGCCGATTTGCTTTCGAACATCAATAAAGAAGACAAAACAGTTCCACTGGCTGTTGAAAAAGCCTTACCACAAATTGAAAATTTAGTAACTCAAATTGTTGCTAAAATGAAATTGGGGGGACGTTTGTTTTACATAGGCGCTGGAACTTCGGGACGTTTGGGCGTGGTAGATGCTTCAGAATGTCCTCCTACTTTTGGTGTTCCATTTGATTTGGTGGTTGGAATTATTGCCGGTGGCGATAAAGCGATTCGTAAAGCGGTAGAAAATGCCGAAGACAATGCAATCCAAGCCTGGATTGATTTACAGGAATTCAACATCAATGAGAATGATGTGGTAATAGGAATTGCCGCTTCGGGAACAACACCTTACGTTATTGGCGGTTTAAAAACTTGTAATAAAAACAATATCATCACAGGAAGTATTTCTTGCAATGCTGGAAGTCCGCTTTCGCAAACGGCACAATTTCCTATTGATGTAGTGGTTGGACCTGAATTTGTTACCGGAAGTTCGAGAATGAAAGCAGGAACGGCTCAAAAGCTGGTTTTGAATATGATTTCGACTGCCACAATGATCCAACTTGGGAAAGTAAAAGGCAACAAAATGGTCGATATGCAATTGAGTAATAACAAACTCGTTGATCGCGGAACTAAAATGATTATGGGCGAAATTCCTGTAAGCTACGAAGAAGCCGCTCAATTACTAAAAGAACACGGAAGCGTACGCAAAGCAGTTGATTTTTTTAATACTAAATAAGTCCTTAGTGATTAGTAACTAGTCCTTAGTTATAATATATAAAAACTTAGTGTACTTAGCGAAAGCTTTGTGTCCTTTGTGGTTAAAAAACATAAAACATGCCAACAAACAAAGAATTATTATCCAAAGGAGTTCGGTATTTAACAGGCGCTTTGCCGTTACTTTTTATTGGTCCATCATTGATTTACAATGCTTTTATGAACCAGCAAAATGTATGGCATTATCTGGTTCTGGGAATTGGAATTATTGCTTGTTTAGCATCGATGTACCTGATTGATTGAAAACAATGATGAAAGCCTTATTTAACGATTAATTTGTATCTTTACTAAAAATTAGATTATGGATATTCAAGCTGAAATAAATTGGATACATCAAGAAATTGACAAGGTAAAAGATCCTACTTTTGTTGAAAAATTAAAACGTCTTTTACTTACTACAAACTCTTCAAATGAAGCTACAAATGTTGATTATAATATCGATATTGAAAAAGCATTAGAAAGTATCCAGAAAGGACATTTTCATACTGAAGATGAAGCAAGAGAAATTTCAAAAAAATGGGGAAGAAAATAATTTGGTCTTCAAATGCTTTAGAACAGCTGGAAGATATTCATTTTTATATTCTTTTTGAAAGCAAATCCATTCAGGTAGCTGACAAAGTAGTCGATAAAATTTTTGACAGTACCGAAATTCTTAAAACCAAGCCAGAAATCTACAAACTCGACACTAAAAAAGACAACAATGATGGAAGCTTCAGAGCTTATTTCGTTTATGATTATATGATTTCATACCAAATTACTCCAGATTATATTCAAATTCTTCGAGTTAGATACACGTCAAGAAAACCCAAAAACTTTTAATGGAAGACTTAATTCACATCCAGAAAACATTTGACAAAGTAGTTTTCATTGACAAAAAAGTAAGCAATCGCGAATTTGAAGATTGCGTTTTTAAAAACTGCGATTTCTCCAATAGCGATTTTTCAAATAATACGTTTATGGATTGCGAGTTCATCAACTGCAATCTTTCGATGACAACTCTGGGAGGAACAAGTTTAAAAACCGTCCATTTTTCGAATTGTAAACTATTGGGAATACATTTTACCAACTGTGCCGACTTTATGTTTGCCGTGAGTTTTACTGATTGCATTTTGGATTACGCCTCTTTTTCGAATAAAAAAATGCCGAAAACGAAGTTCAATTCCTGTTCGATGAAAGAAGTAACTTTTATTGGAACTAATCTTTCTAATTCGGTTTTTGATAATTGCAATTTAGACAATGCCGTTTTTAATGATACACAATTGAAAGAAGTCAATTTCCTAACGGCTTACAATTATAAAATTGATCCCGAATTCAATCCGATGCGAAAAGCTAAATTTTCGATGCAGGGAATTCCAGGACTTTTAGACAAATACGATATTAAAATTCAATAGAAATGAAAAAACTAATTCTGCTGCCTTTACTTCTTATTTTAGCTTCTTGCTATAATGCCGAACACAATTGCAAAGATTTCAAAACTGGAAAATTCAAATTTGAACACGAAGTAGACGGTGTAAAAAAAGTAACTCTTTTTGAACGCAATGACAGCATCGAAATTGAAACATTCGATGGAAAAACCGATACGGCTTCTGTACGTTGGATAAATGATTGCGAATATGTGTTGAAAAAACTGCATCCAAAAAATATGGCTGAAGAAAAATCAATTGGTATGAAAATACTAAGTACTTCGGGAAATTCATATACCTTTGAATTTGGTATCATTGGTTCTGACCAAAAACAAAAAGGAACTGTAACTAAAATAGGCGAACTATAAATTCTAATTATTCTTTAATTCTTAACTTAATACTATGGAAGTATTTTTAAATGCTGATGCTTGGATTGCGTTGTTAACATTAACTTTTCTTGAAATTGTACTTGGAATCGATAATATCATTTTCATATCGATAGCAACAGGAAAATTACCCGAAGAAAGTCGCAAAAAAGCCACTAAAATTGGAATGTTCTTAGCCATGTTTATGCGAATTATTCTTCTTATGGGAATATCTTACCTAATTGCTATGAAAGAACCTTGGTTTACCATCGATTTTAGTTGGATGAACGCACAGATTTCTGGACAAAGTATCATTCTTTTGTTAGGTGGATTATTCTTAATTTATAAGAGTACCAATGAAATTAGAGAAAAAGTAGACCATAAAGGAGAAGAAGAGAAAGAAGTGAGCAAAGCCGCTGCAAAATCATTTAGCAGTGTAATTGTTCAAATTATTTTGATTGATTTAGTATTTTCTTTTGATAGTATTTTAACTGCAGTGGGGATGACAAATGGTGTAGATGGTGCCTTGTACATTATGATTACCGCAGTAATTATTTCCATTTTAATTATGATGCAATTTGCTGTTCCAGTAGGTACATTTGTAAACAAACATCCTTCAATTCAAATTTTAGGATTATCGTTTTTAATCTTAATTGGTTTAATGCTAATTACCGAAAGTGCTCATTTATCCAATGCCTTAATCTTTGGTAGTCATGTTACTCCAATTCCAAAAGGCTATTTGTACTTTGCCATATCTTTTTCGCTTCTGGTAGAAGTTCTAAACATGAAAGTTTCAAAAAAGAATTAAACCACTATGGACTTTAAGTCCATAAATTGGTTTGACAGACTGAAAGTCTGTGAGGTTGAAAAGTAAAATCCACCGCAAATTCGCAAATTTAAAGACTTGGAAAGAAAAAAATAATTCGCGAATTTGCGGTGAATATTTTTAGAACCTGAAAGGAAAATGCACTAAAGTACATAGTTTTAACTATTTTTGAGACCAATAAAACTATAAAATATCATCACAAAGAAGCTCCTCAATGGAGCTTTTTTTGATTATAATTCATAAAATTTAATACATTAGCGTAAAAAACAATGTTGATTTGATTTTAGCAAATCGACTTAAACTCAGCTTTAAACTAATTTTTAATGAAAAATACCATTTCGCAAAGAGTAGCCGATTTTTTAAAGAACTTCCCTCCTTTTAGCTTTTTAGACCAACATGATATTGAGGTACTTTCGGAGCAAGTTTCAATTATATACAAAGACAAAGGAGTTGTTATTTTTACTGAAAATGAAGAAACTCATGACTCGTTTTATGTGGTACACAAAGGAGCAATAGAACTCCGTAAAAAAGAGCATAATGATATTCTGGATATGTGTGACGAAGGTGATATTTTTGGTTTAAGGCCATTAATAGCGCACGAAAACTACAAAATGGAAGCCATAACGCATGAAGAAACCATTTTATATGCCATTCCCATCGCTATTTTTAAACCCTATGCTATAAAAAATTCTGATGTTGGTAGTTTTATCATAGACAGTTTTGCTTCGAATACTCAAAATCCTTTTTCTAAAAGTCATAGTAATAAATTATACGGAGACGTTTTTGATGGAGAAAATATAGGAGAAGTTATCGATACCGAGTTCGCGTGCCGCAACTGCCAAAGAAATTGCGGTTACAATGACCAAGAAGAATATTGGAGCTATGCTTGTGGTGGAAGATATGTTACCAATAGGAATTATAACGGACAAAGATTTAAGGAATAAAATAGTAACCGGAGAGTATTCGATCAACACCACGGCTGATGTGATTATGAATTCACCGGTAATTACTTATTCTAAAAAAATGACAATTACGCAAGCGCAAATGGCAATGATGAAAAGCAACATCAGCCATTTATGTCTTACTAAAGATGGAACAGCCAATACAAAAGCGGTAGGAATTCTTTCGAAACATGATTTGATGGTCGCCTTAGGAAACAATCCAGCGGTACTGATAAAAGCTTTAAAAAGGGTTAAAAAAGCCAAAGCAATCAAACCCATTCGAGCCAAAATAATGCAATTGCTTCAAGGCTATTTAGACCAAAATATACCGATAACTCTAACGTCAAAAATCATTACCGAACTAAACGATGCTTGTATCAAAAGAGTCATAGAATTATCATTGGCTAAAATGAGAACCCCTCCACCAGTTCGATTTTCCTGGTTGGCTTTAGGAAGTCAAGGTCGTAGTGAACAATTATTACACACCGATCAAGACAATGCACTAATTTATGAAGATGTTCCTGAAGAATTACAAGAAAAAACCAGCAAGTATTTTCTAGAATTAGCAGCAATAGTGAACAAAGGACTTTTTGAGATTGGTTACGAATATTGTCCTGCCGAAATGATGGCTTCCAATCCAAAATGGTGTTTGAGTTTGAACCAATGGAAAGAATTAGTTCACGACTGGATAAGCAAACCTGGAAAAGATGAAGTATTACTTTCTTTTATCTTTTTCGATTATAGTTTGTCTTATGGAGACCGGGAACTGGCCAATGAACTAGCTGATTATATCTTTGGAGACATTGATGCGAATCCTATTTTCTATGTTCATTTGGTTAGTGGAGCTTTGCAAAGTCCATCGCCAACAGGATTTTTTAGACAGTTTTTAGTAGAACAAGATGGGGCGCACAAAGATTTCTTTGATATTAAAAGACGCGCTTTAATGCCACTTGCCGATGCTGCCCGAGTTTTAATCTTATCGCATTCGGTAAAAGGAATTAGCAATACTCCCGAACGTTTTGAAAAACTAGCCGAACTAGAACCTCAAAATAAAGAGTTGTATTTATCTTGTGCGTATTCGTATAAAGCATTACTGAAATTCCGAACCAAACAAGGTCTTTTACATCATGATTCGGGACAATTTATCGAGTTAGAGGCGCTTTCGAAATTAGAAAAAGTAAAACTCAAAGGTGCTTTTAAAACCATA
>NCET01000339.1:0-2232 GCA_002280815.1 Flavobacteriales bacterium 32-34-25
TAAAATGAAGCCTAAATTTGTCGAACAAGCTTCGGCAAAAGGACATGATGCAAAAATTCTGGAGAAAATCTGGAAAGACTGGGAAGCCTTTGCAAGTTACGCTTTTAACAAATCACACTCTACTTGCTACGCCTGGATTGCCTACCAAACTGCTTATTTGAAAGCGCATTATCCGGCAGAATATATGGCCGCGGTACTTTCGAATAACATGAACGATATCAAGCAAGTTTCGTTCTTTATGGAAGAATGTAAACGCATGGGATTACAGGTTCTAGGACCTTGCGTAAATGAATCTTTTTACAAATTTACTGTAAACGATGAGTATGCGGTACGTTTTGGAATGGGCGCCATCAAAGGGGTTGGTTCTGGAGCTGTGGCAACCATTGTTGAAAATAGAAAAAACGGAAAATACAAATCGATTTTTGATTTGGCTAAACGAATTGATTTGCGTGCTGCCAACAAAAAAGCAATAGAAAATCTGGCTTTAGCTGGTGGTTTTGACGCTTTTGAAGGAACAACCAGAGCGCAATATTTTCATGATGAAGGCGACGGAATTACCTTTTATGAAAAAGCCATTCGTTATGGTTCTAAATTCCAGGAAAACGAAAATTCCTCTCAGGTGAGTTTGTTTGGTGAAGCCAGCGAAGTGCAAATTGCAGAACCTGTCGTTCCGCCTTGTGAAGACTGGAGCACGATGGAAAAACTGGCCAAAGAGAAAGAAGTAGTTGGAATTTACATTTCAGGTCATCCGCTGGATGATTTTAGATTTGAAATGAAATATTTCTGTAATGCTAAATTGGAAGCACTTAAAAACTTGGAGCAATATGTTGGTAAAACGCTGGCTTTTGGTGATGTGCAAAGAAGAACTGCTAAAAATGGTAAAGAATGGGCGAGTTTTAACCTTGAAGGCTATGATGAAAGTTTTGAGTTTAAAATTTTTGGAGAAGATTATTTGAATTTCCACCGATACTTACTCCCAAACAACTTTGTTTATTTTAAACTCCTTATAAAAGAAGGATGGGTTAACAGAGATACTGGTAAAAAAACAGATCCAAGAATACAATTTTCTGATGCAAAACAGCTGCAGGATGTATTAGGGATTTTTGCTAAAAGACTAATTGTTTTATTGAATATAAAAGATTTACAACCCGAGTTTATTCATAAACTAAGTCATCTTTTTAACGAAAATAAAGGAGACAATCAGGTGACTTTTGAAGTAATGGAAATAGAAAAAATCAAGAAATTAATAGAAACAACAGCTGTTCTTGAAGAAAATGAAGAAGTAGTTTTTGAAGACGAAAATGAAGACTTAGAGGCTTCGGAAATATCAGAAAACAAAGCAGTTCAGGTCACTGAAGTTGAAGAGGTTAAGGTGGTAACAAAGCTGAGTATGGCAAGCAGAAAGTTAAAAATTAAAATTTCGAATGAACTGCTCGTGGAATTAGAGAAAATGCAGGTGAACTTTAAGTTGAATTAAACCTCTATACTCCTAGCCCTGATGGAAGCGGCATCCTTTCTAGCCGGGGTTCGGCTAGAAAGATATAGCGGACAGCAGGAATAGCTACTGATAATAATTAACAATACATTAATAGCCAAAACTAATTTTGGAATGGTGTTTTGTTGGTTTTTAATTTCTAAATTTGCATAGTGTTTAAGGAATTAAAGACTTTAAATTTATAAACTTTAAATAAAAAAGATATGGCATTAGCAATAACAGACGCTACTTTTGAAGAAATAGTATTGAAATCAGATAAACCAGTAATGGTAGATTTTTGGGCAGCATGGTGTGGACCTTGTAGAATGGTTGGACCAATCATTGACGAATTGAGTACTGAATACGACGGAAAAGTTGTTGTAGGGAAAGTTGATGTTGATGCAAACCAAGAATTTGCTGCAAAATACGGAGTGAGAAACATACCTACAGTATTGGTTTTTCATAACGGAGAAGTCGTAGGGAAACAAGTAGGAGTTGCTCCGAAACAAACTTACGCAGATAGTTTAGACGCTTTGTTGTAATCGTAAGATTATGATTTATATGAGAAAAAGGTTTGACGAAAGTCAAGCCTTTTTTTCGTTTATACTATTTTTATTAGTCTAAAATCTATTTTCTCGCTTCTTTTTTCTGTTCTTTTTCCATCTTTTAATCTTTCAATCATTTCATTTTTAATTTTTTTAAATACATTTGAGAGATGAAGATAGAATCGCAAATAGACAAGATATCGAGTTTTCAAC
>NCET01000339.1:2241-5522 GCA_002280815.1 Flavobacteriales bacterium 32-34-25
CCATCTTTTAATCTTTCAATCATTTCATTTTTAATTTTTTTAAATACATTTGAGAGATGAAGATAGAATCGCAAATAGACAAGATATCGAGTTTTCAACATCTGGAATTGTTGGCTAATCAAGTTGTGGAAGGCTTTATTTCGGGTATGCATAAAAGTCCGTTTCACGGATTTTCGACTGAATTTGCCGAACACAAGGTGTATAATGTTGGCGAAAGCACCAAACACATCGACTGGAAACTTTTTGCAAAAACGGATCGATTGTATACCAAACAATTTGAGGAAGAAACCAACCTACGTTGTCATATTATTATTGATAATTCTTCGTCAATGCATTTTCCTAAACTAAAGGGAAATCAAAATTTCTACGAAAACAAGATAGGATTCTCCGTTTTGGCTTCGGCTGTTTTAATGAATCTTTTAAAGAAGCAAAGAGACGCTGTGGGACTAAGCGTGTTTTCGGACACTTATGAGTACTACGCTCCCGAAAAAGGCAGTGACAGACATCACAGAATGGTATTAAATACTCTTGAAAATCTATTAAAAGAACCTGTAGTTAAGAAAAGTACCGATACTATTACTTTTTTACATCAAATAGCCGAGAAAATTCATCGTCGCTCGATGATTATTTTGTTTACCGATATGTTTCAAACTGGAGATGAAGATCAATTGTTGAATGCTCTACAACATCTAAAACACAACAAACACAAAGTGGTTTTGTTTCATGTTTTTGATGGAAAAACCGAATTTAATTTTGATTTTGACAATGCACCGAGAAAATTCATTGACATAGAAACCGCTGAAGAAATCTCAGTTTTTGCAGACAATGTAAAGGAAGAATACGAAAAACAAGTATCCTTTTACTTTAAAAAACTCGCTTTGAGTTGTGCTCAAAATAAAATCAAGTATGTTCCTGTAAACGTAAGAGAAGATTTTGAAAAAATCATCCTCACCTATTTGACTGAAAAACAAAACTTTGGATAAGACACCAAAAAAAATATTGTTATTTTTAGCAAAAACACTTGTGTAAACAGAAATCTATTGTATCTTTGCCACCGCAATAAAGCAGAGGTTTGGTAGTTCAGTTGGTTAGAATACATGCCTGTCACGCATGGGGTCGCGGGTTCGAGTCCCGTCCAGACCGCTAATATTGGGAAAGCCTTTCGTAACAGAAAGGCTTTTTTTTCCACTATACGGTATCTAAAGCTAGTTGTGTTGTTAGATCAGCCTAGTTAGCTGATCTCGGTTTAGTAGTTAGACCAATGAAAAGCTTTTCACTTAAATGTGAATGGCTTTTTTGATTTAAAGACGTTTTTATAATAAAAATACTTTTTTTAATTCTTCTTGTTTTTAAATAAAATTATATTGTATATTTGCACTCGCAATAAAGCAGAGGTTTGGTAGTTCAGTTGGTTAGAATACATGCCTGTCACGCATGGGGTCGCGGGTTCGAGTCCCGTCCAGACCGCAAATTTGCAAGAAGCCTTTCTTAACGGAAAGGCTTTTTTTATATATGTTTCACATTTGTGTATTGTACGGAATCCCATTTCACAATAAAACAACACAAAATTGAGCTATTTTTTTTGGCACACTATTTGAAATATTTTCCCTATCTTTACTATTCAAAATCAAGCTAATGAAAAAAAACTACTTTTATAGTGTCATTTTAATGGTTTTTCTTTGCTCCTTGAGTATAACTGCTCAAGAAGCTAAGACGCAAACAAACCCTAACAATCCCTCTGTTATTGAAGGTTTGAATTTGTACCCTAATCCTGTAAGCACTGGTCGAGTATACATCTCGACTAAAAATGATGGCGAAAAAGAAATCATCATTTTTGATCTTCTAGGAAAAAAAGTACTTCAAACGCAACTCAATTCCAGAGAACTGAACATTTCTAATCTTACTCCTGGTGTATACATCATCAAGATAAACGAGCAAAATGCTTCAGCAACCCGAAAACTTATTGTACGATAACACAAACCCTTAAATAAGATTAAAAGCTTCAAAATAAAATTTGGAGCTTTTTTTTATTTCAACTATTCTGGTATATTTAAATCCAATTTTCATTGAACTAATTTGAAATAAAAACGGTATAATTAATACCTTTACCAAAAAAATTCTTGATTACAGCTACTGATATATTTACTATTTCGAGTCAAAAGCAATTTGAAAAAATAGCTTTAAAAGTATTCCGTTTCCAA
This sequence comes from Flavobacteriales bacterium 32-34-25, assembly GCA_002280815.1. GTDB lineage: Bacteria > Bacteroidota > Bacteroidia > Flavobacteriales > Flavobacteriaceae > Flavobacterium. Next base: position 4,443 of record NCET01000339.1, read on the forward strand.
TACGAGAACAACTTAGTGTATAAAGAGTTTTGCGATTTCTTAAAAACAGATGTACAACGTGTAAAAACGATACAACAAATCCCTTTTTTACCCATCCAGTTTTTTAAAAGCCACAATGTAGTTTCCAACACTAATCCCATTCAAACTACTTTTAGCAGCAGCGGAACAACAGGTATGATTACCAGTAAACATCTTGTAACCGATGTAACGCTCTACGAAGAAAGTTATCGAAAAGGATTTTCTGAATTTTACGGCAACATCGAAAACTATGTTGTTTTAGCCTTGCTTCCATCCTATTTAGAAAGAGACGGTTCTTCATTAATTTATATGGTTGAAGATTTAATTAAACTTTCAAATCATCCCGAAAGTGGTTTTTACCTTCACAATCACGACGATTTAATTAAAAAATTAATCGAATTAGAAAATGCTGGCCAAAATGTCATTCTAATCGGAGTCACCTATGCCCTACTCGATTTAATCGAAAAAGAGAAGTTCCAGCTCCAACACACTATTATTATGGAAACGGGCGGAATGAAAGGCAAACGCAAAGAAATGATTCGAGAAGAATTACACCAAGCTTTATGTAATGGATTTGGCGTTTCAGCTATCCATTCAGAATACGGCATGACCGAATTACTTTCTCAAGCTTATTCGTTAGGAAATGGCGTATTTGAATGCCCTTCTTGGATGCAAATTCTCATTCGTGATACCGAAGATGCATTAACTTATATTTCGCAAGGAAAAACAGGCGGAATCAACGTAATTGATTTGGCTAATATCAATTCTTGCTCTTTCATAGCCACACAAGATTTAGGCAAAAAACATTCCAACAACTCTTTCGAAGTATTAGGTCGTTTTGACAATTCGGATATTCGTGGTTGCAATTTGATGGTGGTTTAGGTATTCATTTTATATCAAACAAAAAATGCTCCCCTTTCAGGAAGCATTAATTTTTTGCAGAGAGAAAGGGATTCGAACCCTCGATGCAGTTACCCACATACTAGCTTTCCAGGCTAGCTCCTTCAACCACTCGGACACCTCTCTAATTGGGATTGCAAATAACACTAAAAAATCTGACTT
>NCET01000021.1 GCA_002280815.1 Flavobacteriales bacterium 32-34-25
AATAAATCGATTTAGTATATTTGTGGTCTATTACAAAACCAAAAATGAATACTAACTAAAGAATAAAGGAAATTGCTAGAACGGAAAGCACTATGATGGAATATATTTTTCGGATTATTTTTAAAATAATCTGACTTTTTGATATATTGATAAGAAAAAAACAAGGAAGAAGCAGAATTTAAAAAAAGAGAATTTTAGTTTTTTTTTGATTTTTTAACTAAAACGATTTAGTAACTTAAGTTGTTTCACTATAGATTTAAATAAAAGAATGCAACAAAATTATAAAAACATAAAAATGAAAAAAACAATTAGCTTTTTCGCTGTTCTATTTTTTACAGCGATTTCTTTAGGCTGTTTCGCTCAAAGCAATGCAAAAGAGGGGAATGTAAAAAATGAATTAAGGGCTCCCGCTTATCCATTAATAAACATAGATACTTATACTAGCGGTTGGTCGATGACCGATAATTTATATGATTCTTCTGTGAAACACTGGACAGGAAAAGATTTTCCACTAGTTGGTGCTTTGCGTGTTGATGGAGTGGTTTATAGATTTATGGGTACTGAAGATGTTCCTTTGAAGCCAATCATCGGAATGGGGGCTTCGGAAGAATGGATTGGAAGTTATACTTTTCAAACACCAGAAAAAAACTGGACATCACCTTCTTATGATGCTAATAACTGGAAACAAGGTAAAGGTGCTTTTGGTACAAAAGGTGAAAGTAATGTAAAAACACTTTGGGAAACTGAGGATATCTGGGTTCGTAGAGAAATTACATTAAAAGAAAATTATACAAATAAAAAATTATATTTGAAATATTCTCATGATGATGATACTGAGATTTTTATCAATGGATTGGAAGTTGTAAATACTGGGAATGATTGCAAAAAAAATGTTGTGATCGAAATTCCACTAAATGTTGCTAAGACTCTTAAAAAAGGTAAAAATATTATAACGGCACATTGTAAAAACAGAGTGGGTGGAGGATTACTTGATTTTGGAATCAATGTTGAAGTTCCAATTATGAGACATCTAAAAACAACTGCCGTACAGAAATCAGTAGATGTACAGGCAACACAAACACATTACAAATTTGCTTGCGGAAATGTAGATTTAGATCTAACATTTATGGCTCCATTGTTGATGAATAACCTGAATTTGATTTCTCGTCCTGTAAACTACATCGATTATACGGTAACTTCTAAAGATGGTAAAACTCACGATGTTGCTATTTATTTTGAAGCAGCTCCAAACTGGGCTTTAGATGAGCCATCCCAACTAAGTACAAGTACAAGTTTTGAAAAAGGAAATCTTGCTTATGTAAAAACAGGAAGTGTTTCTCAAAAAATATTAGACAAGAAAAGTGATGATGTTCGTATCGACTGGGGTTATTTTTACCTTTCTGGAGAAAAGAACAAAGTAAAGAATGCAGTTGGTAATGTTTTTGAATTAAGAAATTCATTCGTAAAAAGCGGTAATGTAACTCTTAGTAAACAAGTAAAAAACGGAAGTATTGCCTTATCTGAGTCATTAGGAAAAGTTTCTAAAGCAACATCTGGAAAGATAATGTTAGGATATGATGATATTTATTCTTTACAATATTTTGGAGAAAATCTAAGACCATATTGGAACGATAAAGGAAATAAAACGATAGAAACTGCTTTTGAAGAAGCAAATACTGAATATGCGACTCTTAAGTCAGAATGTAACAATTTTGATAATAAATTGATGGCAGATGCTGTAAAATCTGGAGGTAAAGATTATGCTGAATTATGTGTTTTAGCATATCGTCAGTCAATTTCAGCACACAAATTAGTTAATGCTCCAAACGGAGAATTATTGTTTATGTCTAAAGAAAATTTCAGTGGTGGTTTTATCAATACTGTAGATGTTACATATCCATCGGCACCTTTATATTTACTTTACAATCCTGAATTATTGAAAGGAATGTTAAACGGAATTTATTATTACAGCGAAAGTGGTAAATGGGCAAAACCTTACCCAGCACATGATTTAGGAACTTATCCAGTTGCAAACGGGCAAGTTTATGGCGAGGATATGCCAGTTGAAGAGTGTGGAAATGTTGTGATATTGACTGCTGCAATTGCAAAAGCAGAGGGTAATGCTAATTATGCTAAAAAACATTGGAATACATTAAAAATTTGGGCTGACTTTTTAAGCCGCGAAGGTTTTGATCCTGCTAACCAATTGTGTACAGATGATTTTGCTGGACACCTTGCTAGAAATACCAATCTTTCTATGAAAGCAATTGTTGCCTTAGGTTCTTATGTACAAATGGCAAATGAATTGGGTGATAAAGCTGAAGCTGATAAATATGTTCCAATTGCAAAAGAAATGGTAAGAAAATGGATGGAAATGGCAAAAGACGGAGATCACTATGCGTTAACTTTTAACGATAAAGGAACATGGAGCCAGAAGTATAACTTAGTTTGGGATAAATTATTAAAATTAAATCTTTTTCCAAATTCAGTTTATCAAACAGAAATAAACTACTATTTAACAAGACAAAACGAATTCGGATTGCCATTGGATAGTCGTGCTAAATACACAAAATCGGATTGGATTATGTGGACAGCAACACTTTCTCCTAATCAATCTACTTTTGAGAAATTTATAAAACCAATTCACTCATTTATGGATGTAACTACTGATCGCGTTCCTATGTCGGATTGGTACAATACAGATTCAAAAAAGAAAGTAGGATTCCAGGCTCGTTCAGTTGTTGGAGGATATTATATAAAAATGTTAGAAGATAAGTTCAACGAAAAAAAATAATTATTTAATTGCCTAAAGAACTTTTTGAGTTCTTTAGGCAATTTTTTTTAAAAAGAAATTATTCTTTTAAGAACTTAAATTTAAATTTAAAAAAGCCGAAAATGAAAAAAACTGCACTTTTTATTCTTATAATTTGTAGCTCAAAAAGTTTTACACAAACTGTAAGTTCAGAAATAAAAAAAAATAACAATCCTATTTTTAAAGGTTGGTATGCCGATCCTGAAGGAATTATTTTTGATAAAACCTATTGGGTATATCCCACTTTTTCGGCACCTTATGAAGATCAGGTTTTTCTGGATGCCTTTTCATCTCCTGACTTAACGCACTGGACAAAACACAGCCGGGTTTTAGATACTTCCTCAGTAAAATGGGCAAAAAAAGCAATGTGGGCGCCGTCAATTATTAAAAATAAAAACAAATACTTTTTATTTTTTGGAGCTAATGATATTCAGAATGATAATGAGATTGGAGGTATCGGTGTTGCAGTGGCTTCTAAGCCTGAAGGCCCGTTTAAGGATTATTTAGGTAAACCTCTTGTTGATAAATTTCATAATGGTGCGCAGCCAATTGACCAATTTGTTTTTAGAGATAAAGATGGGCAGTGTTATTTAATTTATGGAGGATGGAAACATTGTAATATTGCGAAACTTAAAGCCGATTTTACTGGTTTTGTGCCGTTTAAGGATAAGACTATATTTAAGGAAATCACGCCGGAAAATTATGTTGAAGGACCATTTATGTTCATCCGAAACAACAAATATTATTTTATGTGGTCTGAAGGAGGCTGGACAGGACCAGATTACTGTGTTGCTTATGCTATTGCTGATTCTCCAATGGGACCTTTTAAAAGAATAGGTAAAATATTAGAACAAGATCCTAAAATTGCCAGAGGGGCTGGTCATCATTCTGTAATCAAAGATCCTAAGTCTGATAAATATTTTATCGTTTACCACCGCCGGCCACTCACAGAAACTAAGGCGGAATCCAGAGAAACCTGTATCGAAAAAATGTACTTTGACGAAAAAGGTTTAATTAAGACCGTTACGATTACAAATGAAGGTGTAGAACCACATGTACTTAACCGTTCTAAAATTAATTTGAAGTAAAATCTTGCTTATCTATTAGTTATAAGTTGTAAAAATCAATGTTTTTAAATCTTAAAATAATCTAAAATCTTTGATAAAGATATTTAAAAATTATTTTAAGATTTTAGAAGTTATTAGTATTTCTAATCAAAATGCAATTGCAATGAAAAAATATTTTATGCTGACATTTTTAATTTCTTTAGGTTGTTTTTCAGTTATTTACCCCCAAAGTAAAACATTTACAAATCCAATTTTGCCTTCAGGAGCAGACCCCTACAGCACTTATTACAAAGGTTATTATTATTACACAAATACTCTTAGGAACCGTTTAGTTTTATGGAAAACAAAAAACTTAGCCGACCTAAAAAATGCGGAAAAGAAAACCATTTGGACAGCTCCTAAAAACACAGATTATTCGGATGAAATATGGGCGCCAGAATTCCATATTATCGATGGTAGTTGGTACGTTTATTTTGCTGCTGACAACGGAAACAATAATAACCACAGAATGTATGCGCTAGAAAATAAGTCAGAAGACCCTTTTCAGGGTGAGTGGGAATTTAAAGGAAAAATAGCTGCCAAAACAGATAAATGGGCAATTGACGGTGATGTCTTCACCTATAAAAAAAGTCTTTACATGATTTGGTCTGGCTGGGAAGGAGACACTAACGGACAACAGAATATTTACATTGCTAAAATGAAAAATCCGTATGAAATTGAAGGCGACCGTGTATTGATTTCATCACCGACATTAGATTGGGAGACGCATGGATATTTGGGAGCTCAAAGTAATCCGGTACAGGTAAATGTCAATGAAGGACCACAATTTTTAATGCGAAACGGCAAAGTATTTATTGTTTATTCAGCAAGTGGTTGTTGGACAGATTTTTATGCCTTAGGGCTATTGTACTTTAACGGTAAAGGAGATTTGATGGACGCTTCCTCTTGGGTAAAATCAGAGAAACCTTTGTTTCAGCAATCTACTAAAAACAAAGTTTTTGCTCCTGGACACAATTCATTTTTTAAATCCCCAAATGGGAAAGAAGATTGGATTTTGTATCATGCAAACTCTAATCCCGGAGATGGTTGTGGAAACAAAAGATCACCGAGAATGCAAAAAATGAATTGGGATTCTAATGGGTTTCCGGTTGTTGGAGAGCCCTTAAGTGAAGGAACACTATTAAAAATACCAGCAGAATAGTTTTTGTTAATCAATATAAATTTAACCAATGAAAAAAATTAAAATCTGTACCGCAATTTTAATTGTAGTACTTCAATTCTCGTGTAAAGAGAGAAAAAAAGAAAATACTGTTCCTGCAGAAGCGAATCAGGAAACAAGTGTTGACTCGGCACAAACTTTTTTAGAAGCTAAAAATTTTGATGCTATAATTGATAATAAAGAAACACATTTATATTGGATAGAAAATAACGGAATAAAAGCTGCTTTTACCAATTATGGAGGTAGATTAGTTGGGTTATGGATGAAGGATAAAAACGGAAAGCTGACTGATATTGTAATTGGAATGAATAGTGTTTCTGGTTTTCAAAAATCTACAGAGCCATATTTTGGAGCAACTATTGGCAGGGTTGGTAACCGAATTGCAAAAGGAAAATTTACTTTAGAAGGAAAACAATATACTATTCCGCTTAACAATAACGGAAATACATTACACGGAGGAATAAAAGGTTTTCAGGACGTTGTTTGGGATGCGGCTAAAACAAATAATAATACTTTGGTATTTACTTATACTTCGCCAGACATGGAGCAGGGATTTCCTGGAACTCTAAAAGTAAAAGTGATTTATACACTTACTGCAGCTAAAGGCCTTAAGATGGAATATGAAGCTACGACTGATAAAACTACTGTTATAAACTTGACCAATCATGCTTTTTTTAATTTGAATGGTGAAGGAAGTGGAACTATTTTGAATCATCAGATGCAGATTTTTGCCAATCAATTTACGTCTGTTGATTCAGGTTTGATTCCAACAGGAGAATTAAAAGACGTTGCTCAAACTCCCTTCGATTTTACAGCTGTGCATACCATTGGTGAGCGAATCGATGTTGAAAACGAGCAGTTAAAATTTGGAAAAGGATACGACCACAACTACGTTCTTAATGATTTAAAAACAGGTGAAATGATTCATGCAGCCAGCGTTTTAGGAGATAAGTCTGGAATTGTTCTGGATGTTTATACGCAAGAACCAGGTTTACAGTTTTACAGTGGGAACTTTATGCAAAGTAAGAATATTTTAAAATCGGGTATCAAAGATGATTTTAGAACTTCTTTTGCTTTAGAAACGCAACATTTTCCTGATGCACCAAATCATTCCAATTTTGCTTCGATAACATTAAAGCCTGGACAGAAATACCACACGGTTTCTGAATATCGCTTTTCTGTAAAAAAATAAAAGGCAGTTTCTTGTAACAGACGCACTTTGAAAATTTATTTAAAAAAAATATGAAAAAGAATATTCTGATTTTAGTTTTTATATGCTTCACAAACATGACTTTTGCTCAGGTAGAGCTTCGAAGTCTAACTGTCGAAAATCTTTCTGAACCAATTGGGATAGAAACAAAAGTACCTCGTTTTAGCTGGAAATTAACTTCGAATAAAAGAGATGTCAAGCAAACTGCTTACGAAATTAAGGTTAAAGAAGGAAACAAAGTGGTTTGGTCATCTGGAAAAGTAACATCAGAAAAATCTATTTTTAATAAATATCAAGGTGTTTCTTTAGAGTCAAATACAAAATATGCATGGCAAATTCGTGTTTGGGATAATAAAGGAAATACTTCTAAGTGGGCAAAATCTACTTTTGAAACAGCTTTTATGAGTTCAAATGATTGGAAAGCATCATGGATTTCATCTGGGCTAAAAAATGATGTTGTGGATGGAATTGTACCTGTATTCAGAAAATCATTTGCTACGAATAAAAAAATCATTTCCGCAAAAGTTTATATTACTTCAAGAGGATTATATGAGGTGAAAATCAACGAAAAAAGAATGGGGGACTCCTATTTGGCGCCAGGTTTCACAAGCTATAACAAGCATTTGCAATACCAAACTTATAATGTAACCTCCCTTGTTTCTGAAGGGAAAAATGCTATTGGAGTCCTTTTGGGTAGTGGTTGGTACCGCACAAGTTTGGTTTCTAAAGGGCATCATAACCTTTATGGAAAAGAAACCGCTTTGTTATTTCAAATGGTGATTACTTATAGTGATGGTTCTACAGAAACTGTTGTTTCTGATGATTCTTGGAAAGCAAGTGTCAGCCATATTACATTTTCTGAAATTTACGATGGTGAAAATCAAGATGCTCGTTTAGAACAAAAAAATTACAGCACAGTTAATTTTGATGATAGCAAATGGACGAATGTAGTTATTAAAGATTTTCCATTGAATTATATTACGGCTTCTATCAACGAGCCTATTCGCAAACACGAAACGTTTAAACCTGTAAAAGTTTTAACTTCTCCAAAAGGGGAAACTATCTTGGACTTTGGTCAAAATTTAGTGGGTTGGGTGAAAGTTAATATTCAAGGAAAAGCGGGAGATCAAATCAAGCTTTCGCATGTAGAAATGTTGGATAAGAAAGGAGTTCCTTATTTTGAAAACTTACGTACTGCAAAAGCACAAGATACATATATACTTAGTGGTGGAACAGATACTTTCGAACCTCATTTTACTTTTTTTGGTTTTCGCTATGTAAGAGTGGAAGGCCTTACGGGAAAAATAAAACCTGAGGATTTTACTGCAATCGCTTTGTATTCTGATATGAAAAAAACAGGTACTTTTGAAACTTCAAATTCATACGTCAACCAGTTGCAATCTAATATTCAGTGGGGTCAAAAAGGCAATTTCTTGGATGTGCCTACGGATTGTCCACAAAGAGACGAACGTTTAGGATGGACGGGAGACGCCGAAGTATTTGGAAGAACAGCCGCATATAATTTTAATACCAATCAGTTTTTTTCTAAATGGCTAATCGATTTAGCTTTAGATCAAAACCCAAATGGTTCGGTGCCATTTGTAATTCCTGATGTTTTTGATAGAAATGATTCAGGTGCAGCAGGCTGGTCAGATTCCAGCATTATTATTCCTTATGATCTCTATGTAGCTTTTGGCGACAAGGATATAGTTGAAAGACAATATCCAAGTATGAAAGCCTATTTGGATTATGTGAGAAGTGTGGCTAAGAATGATTTGTGGAATACTGGTTTTCAGTTTGGGGATTGGTTGAGCTACAAAGAAGACAATTCGAAAGAGAGAGCAGGTTTGAAATCAGCTGATACTAACAACTTTTTGGTAGCCCAATGCTTTTATGCTTACAATGTTCAAATTATGATAAAAGCGGCAGCTTTATTAGGCAAAACTGAAGAAGTAAAGGAATATACAGCACTTTTGGAACGCATCCAAAAAGCATTTCAGTCAGAGTATATTACCTTATCAGGGAAATTAACTTCAGACACGCAAACCGCTTACATTTTAGCTTTGCAGTTTGATGTTTTACCAGAAAATTTAAGACAACAAGCGGTAGAACGTTTGGTAAAAAATATTGAAAGTTATAATTTTCATTTGACCACTGGCTTTTTAGGAACACCATTTTTAAATCCCGTTTTAACACGTTTCGGACGAAATGATGTAGCTTACAAATTAATTCTTCAGGATACTTATCCATCATGGTTGTATCCTATAAAAGCACATGGAGCCACTACAATTTGGGAACGTTGGGATTCTAAAAAACCTGATGGCAGTTTTCAAGATCCAAGTATGACGTCTTTTAATCATTATGCCTATGGTGCTGTTGGAGACTGGATGTACAGAACGATTGTAGGTATCGATACAGAAGAAGCGGATGGAGCTGGATACAAAGAGATAACAATTAAACCTCAAATTGGCGGAGATTTGGCCTATGCCAAAGGTAGTCTGGAAACAAATTATGGACTTCTTTCTTCAGCATGGAAAATAGAAAACGGAAAATTTATATTCGATGTTGAAATTCCTGTGAACACGACTGCGACCATAGAGTTTCCGACAGAAAAAACTGCGACTATTACAGAAGGTAAAATGAATCTGAAAGCCAAGAGTAAATCAGCTCGTTTTGGATCCGGAAAGTATCATTTTGAAATGCAATTGTGAAAGGTGCAATTACAATAAAAAAATAAATTGTAACAAGAATTTACTTATGTTTATAATTTTGATGTTAAATACCTACTTCGATGAATCGGCTCAATTATATTCAAAATGTTGTAACAGCCTAATTTTATAGTTTTAAAACAAGAATTTGCATCATTTCCAGTAAATATTGACACAAATCAATGGATTTTTTTGAATAAAAATACCCTAATTTGAATTTCTAAATCAAAAGCATATTGATGTTTTGTTATGGAATCAAATTCTAAAGAAGAGCAATCTTCAATTAACAGACCTGATTATAAAAAAATGAATTATAGTATGAAATCTTCTTCCTTATTAAATCAAGAACGTATTGTTTGGGCTGATGTTCTTCGTTTTATTGCCATGTTCATGGTGATTAGTGTACATTGCACAGATCCGTTTAATATTTCGCCTGCTGCCAGATTGAACCCTGAATATAATTTCTGGGGAACAATTTACGGATCTATATTACGTCCTTGTGTTCCATTATTTGTTATACTAACAGGAATGCTGTTACTGCCTGTTAATCAGGAGATAGGTTTTTTTTATAAAAAAAAATTAACAAGAGTTGTTTTTCCTTTTTTAATTTGGTCAGTACTCTATAACCTTTTTCCTTGGTTTACGGGGCTAATGGGTTGGGATTCATCTATAATAACTAAGTTTTTTGTTTATGCTGGAGATACGCCTTCACAGGCTTTTGAAGATAGTTTGCGTAATATTATAATGATACCTTTTAACTTTACGGCATTCTGTACTCATATGTGGTATATTTATTTACTAATTGGACTCTATCTCTTTATGCCTATTTTCTCCGCTTGGGTAAAAGATGCTACTGATAAACAGAAAAGAATGTATCTTTATTTTTGGGGTGTCACGCTCTTTTTACCCTATATTTATGAATATGTATCTAATTATATTTTCGGAGCATGTCCGTGGAATGGCAGATTCGATTTGTTTTACTATTTCGCGGGATTTAATGGTTATTTACTTTTAGGTCATTATTTATCTAAAGGAAATAGTTGGAGTGTTTTTAAAACATTACTTATAAGTGCATCGCTGTTTGCTGTTGGTTATTTTGTAACATATACAGGCTTCGGTCGTATGGTTGCTGACCCAAAATCAACCGAAGAGCAAATCGAATTATTTTTTCTTTATTGTACACCAAACGTATTTTTGATGACACTTGCGGTTTTCATGATTTCACAGAAGATTAAAATAAATAGTCCCTTCTGGATAAATATATTTGCAAACTTAACTAAATGTGGGTTTGGAATCTATATGGTACACTATTTCTTAGTGGGGCCAAGTTTTATGATTATTGATTTATTACACGTACCAATTCCGATACAAATCCCTGTAGCTGCAAGTATAACTTTTGGTTTTGCTTGGCTGTTTACCGTTTTTATATATAAGTTGTTGCCAACAAAAGCAAAATGGATAATGGGGTAATAATAGCAACTTTTCTGTAATATATTTTTACTTATAAATTCTTTACAAATATTTCTAAATCGACTAACACTTATTTAAATGAAATACCAAAATAATCCTTTTAAAAAGGGCACATTTCAATTGCAAAATTTATTATTAATTGTAATGTTTGGAATTTTTATAATTCCTTTGACGGCACAAAATTCTAATTATATATCTAACAAAGAACCTCTTATAAGCACACCTTTTATTGCTTTGCCACTAGGGGCAGTTCAGTCTAAAGGATGGTTAGAGACTCAGTTAAAACTACAAAAAGAAGGACTTACAGGCAATTCTGAAATGATTTATAGCGAATTAGGAAGTAATTCGGCTTGGTTGGGGGGAAATGCGCCAGATTCTAATTGGGAAAGACCTCCGTACTATGTAAAGGGATTAATTGGTTTAGCCTATACTTTGAATGACAATGAGTTAAAAGCCAAAACTCAAAAATGGATAGATTGGACTTTAAATAGTCAACAGAAAGATGGTAATTTTGGTCCGACAACTAATAGTGATTGGTGGCCAAGAATGCCAATGCTTACAGTGCTTACAGATTATTATGAAGCAACAAATGATGAAAGGGTAATTCCGTTTTTGACTAATTATTTTCAATATCAATTTAAAACATTAGACAAACAGCCTTTGTTTGAATGGGCAAAAACAAGAGCGGCTGATAATGTTGAAGTTGTTATTTGGCTGTATAATAGAACCGGCAATGCTTTCCTTTTAGGTCTAATCGATAAAATAAAAGGTCAGACTTATAACTTTACTGAGATTTTTTCAAATAACACCTTTATAAGCGGATTTACCAATGATTTTTTACCAAAACATAGCGTCAACGTAGCCCAGGCATATAAATACGGTCCGGTTTTTTATCAAAAAACCAAAGATGTAAAAGATGCAGCTGTTTTTTTGAAAGGCAGCAGCAATCTGAAACCATATCATACTCAGATTACTGGTATGAATTCGGGTTCCGAAATGCTATCAGGAAATGCTTCAATTCAGGGAGTTGAACTTTGTGCAACCGTAGAAAGAATGTTTTCTAACGAAATTGCAACGAGAATTTTAGGCGAAGCAGCAATTGGTGATGAACTGGAAAAAATTGCATTCAATCAATTGCCTGGAACTTTAAGCGATGATATTCATCAGCATCAATATTATTCCGTTCCCAATCAGGTTCAAAGTAAAAAAGGAGGCAATCAATTTGCGCAGGATTACGATAACGGAATTTTACCGGGACCCTATTCGGGTTTTCCTTGTTGTAGATTTAATTTGCATATGGGTTGGCCAAAATATGTGCAATATAGCTGGATGGCAACTTCTGATAATGGTCTTGTTGCAACGGCATATGCGCCAACTGTGGTAAAAGCAAAAGTAGCAAATGGTGAAGATATTATCATTACTGAGGAAACGAATTATCCTTTTGAAGAGCAAATCAGGTTTACAGTTGCAACCAAAAGTGAAGTGATTTTCCCTTTTAAATTAAGAATTCCGGCTTGGTGTCCAAAACCAGTTGTCAAAGTAAATGGTGTTATTCAAAAAGGGGTATTTTCAGGATCATATTATTCAATTTTGCGTAAATGGAAAAAGGGAGATTTGGTTGTACTTGATCTTCCAATGGAAATTAAGGTTTCAAATTGGGTAAATAATTCGGTTGGAATAGAAAGAGGACCTTTAGTATATTCTCTTAAAATGGATGAAAATTGGAAGCAAATCAACAAGCATACTTTTGACGGAAAAGATTTTAGCGAATATGAAGTTTTTCCAGCGAATGCTTGGAATTATGGTCTAATTATCGATGTTGAAAATCCAAACAAGTCATTTGAAGTGGTAAAAAGTGCCATGCCTGAAAATCCTTTTGAGCTGGTTAAAACACCAATTCATTTAAAAATAAAAGCCAAAAAAATACAATTTTGGGGATTGGATGCTAACGGAATTCACGCTTCAGAACCTCCTTTGAGCCCATTGTTATCTAACGAACCTGAAGAAGAAATCACTTTGGTTCCGTTCGGTGCTGAAAGAATCCGATTGACTTATTTTCCTGTAATTGGAAAACCAAAAGCGAAGATTACAAGTGTTTTTAAAGATGAATTTATAACAAATGAAACTAACAACTGGGTTAATTTTGGGGGAAGCTGGCAACAACAAAACGGTAAATATTATGCTCATTCAACAGGAATTAAAGGTGTAAAATCAATTGCAACAACGACTGATTTTTCTGATTTGATTTTTGATGCTACAGTTACGATTTTGGATGATAATGCTCAGGCAGGAATTCTCTTCAGAATTAATAATGCATCAGATGGAGCCGATATTTATCAGGGATATTATGTTGGATTGAATACAAATGGACAAATTGTTTTAGGAAAATCAGATAATTCATGGACTCAAATAAAATCTGCTGATGCTGTAATTAAAAAAACAACACCATATCATTTAAAAGTTGTAGCAAAAGGATCAGCCATTAAAATATATGTTGATGATATGAATATTCCAAAATTAGAAACAACAGATACTACTTTTCAATCAGGTTCAATCGGGCTAAGAGGGTTTGGTGGCGAAACGATTATTTTTGAAAATGTGTCGGTAAAAAAAATATAGGCTGTTTTGTTTTTTTACTCTTAATACTAAGCTTTTTATATAATTTTTTCTTTAAAATAACACTATTCAGATTTTTAAGGATAAAATTTTATTAAATTAAAATAAAAATCCAAAAATATTTTTGGTAAAACTAAAACGTTTTAGTATGTTTGCTTCACCGTTTTTAAATTGAGTTTTTATAACTTATTTGAAAATCTTACCAATTCAAAATAACCTATTTTATTATTAATTTCCGGACTCTTTTTGTGAGGCTTAAAAAGGGTCTAAATCTTCAGTAAAACTGTAATCATGTACATGAAAAATTTCTTAATTAAATCAGTAGCCCTCTTTTTTGTCTTTCAATGCGCATCGGCACAAGAAGGTATTATAAACAATGTTGAAAAACCTGTCGATTGGGTAAATCCTTTAATTGGCAGCGATTCTGACCATACACTTTCTAACGGAAATACGTATCCGGCAATTGCAATGCCTTGGGCAATGAATTTCTGGACACCGCAAACAGGAAAAATGGGAGACGGTTGGGCTTATACGTATTCGGCAAAAAAGATTAAAGGATTCAAACAAACGCATCAGCCATCACCTTGGATGAACGATTACGGACAATTTTCGATTATGCCGGTTACAGGAAAATTGCGTTTTAAAGAAGACGAAAGAGAAAGTTGGTTTTCACATAAATCAGAAACTGTAACACCTTATTATTATAGTGTTTATCTGGCGGATCATGATGTAACAACTGAAATTGCGCCAACAGAAAGAGCAGCAAGATTTAGATTTACTTTCCCGCAAACGGATGATGCCTATGTGGTTATTGATGCTTTTGACAAAGGTTCGTATGTGAAAATAATTTCATCTGAAAATAAAATCATTGGTTATACCACTAAAAATAGCGGTGGTGTTCCAGATAATTTCAAAAATTATTTTGTGATTATTTTTGATAAAAGTTTCACCGTAACCAAAACTTTTGAAGGAGATAAACTATTGGATGCTATAGAAACTCAGGCAGATCATGCAGGAGCGGTCATTGGATTTAAAACTGCAAAAGGAGAAAAAGTAAACGCAAAAGTAGCGTCATCATTTATCAGTTATGAACAAGCCGAAAGAAACTTAAACGAACTTGGCAAAGACAATTTTGACCAGATAAAGGAAAAAGGTAAAAACATCTGGAATACAGAGTTAGGCCGAATTAAAGTAGGAGGAGGAACGGCGGAACAATTCACTACTTTTTATTCAAGTTTATACCGTTCACTTCTTTTTCCAAGAAAATTCTATGAGTTTGATGCAAAAGGAAAAGTAGTTCACTATAGTCCGTATAACGGAAAAGTGTTACCTGGATATATGTTTACAGATACTGGTTTCTGGGATACTTTCAGAGCTTTGTACCCTTTCTTAAACTTGATGTATCCAGAATTAAATCAGCAAATGCAGGAAGGTTTATCAAATGCTTATAATGAGAGTGGATGGTTGCCGGAATGGGCAAGTCCAGGTTTGAGAGACATTATGGTAGGGAATAATTCGGCGTCAGTTGTGGCAGAAGCGTATTTAAAAAGCGAAACCAAAAAAAATCCAGAAATAGAAAACTTATACAAAGCTTTGATCCATGGAGCTAATAATGCTGGTCCGTTAAGAGCAGTTGGGCGTTTGGGTGTTGATTATTATAATTCTTTAGGATATGTTCCTTATGATGCTGAAATCAATGAAAATGCTGCACGAACATTGGAATATGCTTATGACGATTTTGCTATTTATAAATTAGGATTGGCTTTAAATAAACCAAAATCTGAAACTGATTTATACAAAAAGCGCAGTTTGAACTATAAAAATCTTTTTGACTCTGAAAATAATTTGATGAGAGGAAAAAACAAAGATGGAAAATTTCAGGCACCTTTTAGTCCATTTAAGTGGGGAGATGCTTTTACAGAAGGGAATAGCTGGCATTATTCATGGTCTGTTTTCCATGATATGCAAGGTTTGATCGATCTTATGGGCGGAAAAGAAGTTTTTGTAAATCAGTTAGATAAAGTGTTTTCATTAGCCCCTGTTTTTGACGAAAGTTATTATGGGAGTGTGATTCACGAAATTAGAGAAATGCAAATTGCAAACATGGGACAATATGCTCATGGAAATCAGCCAATTCAGCATATGACGTATTTGTATGATTACGCCGGTGAACCTTGGAAAACACAATATTGGGTAAGAGAAACCATGAATAGAATGTACAAATCAACACCAGATGGTTATTGTGGTGACGAAGATAACGGACAAACTTCTGCATGGTATGTATTTTCTGCCTTAGGATTTTACCCAGTAACACCTGCGAGTGATCAGTACGTTGTTGGTACGCCATTATTTAAAACAGTTAAATTGAAGTTGCAAAACGGAAAGGAAGTTTCTATTAATGCGCCTCAAAATAATGCTGAAAACAAGTACATCAAAAGCATGAAATTCAACGGAAAAACTGATACTAATAACTGGTTAAGTCATTCAGAATTACTGAAAGGTGCTATAATTGATTTTGAAATGAGTAATACAGCGAATAAAAACAGAGGAACTTCAAAAACGGATTTTCCATATTCACTTTCAAACGAAAAATAAAACAATCGTGTTTTTTTGATGGACAATAATAAACTTTACACAAAGGGTAATGTATCAGATGTATTGGTAGTTTATTTTTTACATAATACGAACAGATTATCAGTAATTTATAGATTTGTAGTTCAGGAATAAAAAACAACCTTAGAGTTGTTTTTTATTTTATAACGTCTTAAATCGGATAAAATGGCTTTAAATAGGACTTGGTGTTGCACATGTGTTGGTGAAATTACATTCATGATAAAATACGGTAAAACAAAATCGGGTAATCAAAGATACATTTGCAAATTGTGTAAAAAAACGAGAGTTGAAAATTATATTTATCAAGCTTATAAACCAGATATAGATAAAAATATTATTCAATTTACTAAAGAAGGTTTAGGAATTAGGAGTACATCAAGAATATTAAAAATTTCAACTACAACAGTATTAAGAAGAATTATTGTTATCGCTAAAAATATTAATCATCCCACAATCAGTAAGGGAAAAACGTATGAAGTCGATGAAATGTGTACCTATTTAGGAAATAAGCGAAATTTTATCTGGCTAGTTTATGCTCTAAATGTGTACCTATTTAGGAAATAAGCGAAATTTTATCTGGCTAGTTTATGCTCTGGAAAAGGATTCTAAAAGTGTAGTAAGTTTTAATTTAGGTAAACGGACAAACAAAACATTAAGTCATGTACTGGATACTTTAAAACAATCAGAAGCTAAAAGGATATTTACTTACATTAAATAACTACAGATATTTGATTGATGAAAAACTACATTCTGTATAACGCTTTGGCACCAATCATATTGAAAGACATAATCTAACACTGCAAATCCATCTTAAAAGATTAAACCGAAGGACTATTTGTTTTAGTAAAAGCTTAGTGGTTTTAATTTTAGTTTTGAAGATTTATTTTTGGATTTGAGTAATTTAATTTTGAGGTTTTTCTTTTTTTAAGATATGATAAAGATGGAAAATTATATTATTAAGTAGTATCTCTCAAGTGAGGAAAACAACATTAAAAAACAAAAAAACACACTAGAAAACCTAATTCAATAAAAATTCAATTACTTAAAAATCAATATATTGTAAAAATGTTTTTTGCAAATTTCAATTTTAATAACCCTGAGGTCACGGGTTCAACTCCCGTCTTCGCTACAAAACAAACCCTTAAACATCAATTGTTTAGGGGTTTTTTATTAGGGTTTTGTTTCGAAAACAGAGACTTCAAATTGCTCAAGTGAGGAAAAGAATAAATGAATGTTACCTTCAAGTGAAGGTTTTTAATTGCTAAAACATTTGAAAGTGAAAATTCCTCTTTAAAAACACATAAAACACAACATAGTTTTAGCTAAATGCCAGTGATAAGAAAAATAATTCATCAGTATATATGTCCAAATAAACTGTATTTCAATTGCGATTATTAAATTTATCCTGTATCACTTTTTTAGGACTAGATAATAAAGTTGTTTATTTGTAACATGAACTGGAATTTCTATATTAATAGCTTTCAATCTTATCTTAAAATTGAGCGGGGTTTGTCAAAGAATACAATTACTAATTATTCTTTTGATATTGAACGACTGTGTTTGTTTCTTACTGAAAATAAAATAGAGGTTTCGCCTTTAAAAATTAATGAGGAAACCCTACAGCAGTTTATTTACGCTATTTCGAGTCAGGTAAATGCTCGATCTCAGGCACGAATTATATCAGGTTTGAAGAGTTTTTTCAGTTATTTAATTTTTGAAGATTATCGAAAAGATAATCCGATGGAATTAATAGAAGCTCCTAAAACGGGCAGAAAATTACCAGACACGCTAGCTGTTGAGGAAATAGATAAACTTATTTCAGCGATTAATTTAAGCTTGAATGAAGGAGAACGCAACAGGGCGATGTTAGAAACCTTGTATAGCTGTGGACTTCGGGTGTCAGAATTGGTTTCACTTAAAATATCCGATTTATTCTTTGATGAAGGTTTTATTAAAATTACTGGAAAAGGAAATAAAGAACGATTTGTGCCAATTGCTCATTCGACTCAGAAATACATTCTTCTTTACAAAGAAAATGTTAGAATAAATGTTCCTGTAAAAAAGGAATTTAGTGATACGCTGTTCTTGAATAGAAGAGGAGGGCAGTTGACTCGTGCCATGGTTTTTACCATTATCAGTAATTTGGCTTCTAAGGTTGGTTTGACCAAAAAAATAAGTCCACATACCTTCAGGCATTCTTTTGCGACACATCTTTTAGAAAATGGTGCTGATCTAAGGTCAATCCAATTAATGCTCGGACATGAATCGATAACGACTACAGAAATTTATTTGCATTTGGATCGATCGTTTTTAACCGAAGTAATCAATAATTTTCATCCGAGAAAAGCGAGGTAAAATCCCAATTTTTTAAATTCCAAATCCCCAAAAATGATTTGTAAAAAAAAATCCAAATCCCAATTATTATGATTGGAATTTGGATTTTTTATATTTGGAATTTTGAGTATTTATTTAGCAATATTCACTGCTCTGGTTTCTCTAATTACAGTTACTTTAACCTGACCTGGATAAGTCATTTCAGTTTGTATTTTTTGTGAAATTTCAAAAGATAAAGTGGCAGCATTATCGTCTGAAACTTTTTCGCTTTCTACAATTACACGTAATTCTCTACCTGCTTGAATAGCATAAGCATTTTTTACCCCTGTGAATCCGTAAGCTACTTCTTCTAGATCTTTTAAACGTTGGATATAAGAATCTAAAACTTGTCTTCTTGCTCCTGGTCTTGCTCCTGAAATAGCATCACAAACCTGAATAATTGGTGATAGCAATGATTTCATTTCTATCTCATCGTGATGTGCTCCAATGGCGTTGCAAACTTCTTCTTTTTCGCCATATTTCTCAGCCCATTGCATACCTAATAAAGCGTGAGGTAAATCACTTTCAGTATCTGGTACTTTTCCAATATCGTGTAATAAACCAGCTCTTTTAGCTAACTTAACGTTTAAGCCTAATTCGGCAGCCATTAATCCACAAAGTTTAGAAACTTCACGAGAGTGTTGCAATAAGTTTTGTCCGTAAGAAGAACGGTATTTCATACGTCCAACTACTTTTATCAATTCTGGGTGTAAACCGTGAATTCCTAAATCGATAACGGTACGTTTTCCAACTTCAATAATTTCGTCGTCAATTTGTTTGGCTGTTTTTGCTACCACTTCTTCAATACGGGCTGGGTGAATACGTCCGTCAGTTACTAATTTGTGTAAAGACAAACGAGCAATTTCTCTACGAACTGGATCAAAACAAGAAAGGATAATCGCTTCTGGAGTATCATCAACAATAATTTCTACTCCTGTAGCAGCTTCTAAAGCTCTAATATTTCTTCCTTCACGTCCAATAATCCTACCCTTAACATCATCAGATTCGATGTTAAATACCGAAACGCAGTTTTCTACCGCTTCTTCTGTACCTACACGTTGAATAGTATTGATAATGATTTTTTTAGCTTCTTGTTGTGCTGTTAATTTAGCCTCTTCAATAGTGTCTTGAATATGAGACATTGCTTTGCTTTTAGCTTCGGCTTTTAAACCTTCTACTAATTGTTCTTTAGCTTCTTCGGCAGATAAACCAGAAATCAATTCTAATTGTTTAAACCTTCTACTAATTGTTCTTTAGCTTCTTCGGCAGATAAACCAGAAATCAATTCTAATTGTTGTAATTGGCTTTTGTGCAATTTATCTACTTCAGCTTGTTTTTTGTCTAAAACTTCGATTTTAGCTTCAAATTCTGCAGTTTTTTTCTCAAAATCGTCGTTTACTTTTTTAGCTTTGGATAATTCATTAGAAATTTGAGATTCTTTGTCTCTGGTTCTTTTTTCTACTTCAGCTACTTTTTTATCACGAGCTAAAATTACTTGTTCATGCTCTGATTTTAATTCGATAAACTTCTCTTTTGCTTGAAGAATTTTATCTTTTTTTATGTTTTCAGCCTCTAGATTAGCATCTTTTAAGATAGAAGCGGCTTCTTTTTTAGCGTTTTTGATAAGATTAGAGATGTTGCTTTTTTCTATGATTTTAGCAATGATAAAACCTGCTGCAATACCTATAATTCCCGAAATAATAATCGTTAATATGTCCATGTTTGTTTAAAAATTTATATATAAAAAAAAGCCTACATTAAGTTGTTTGTATAAACTCGTAAAGACAAGTTTTGAGCTAACTCGTTGTTCAAGCTTCCAAACTGAATTGGCTTGCTATAGTAACGATGATTCGCTCATTCTAAATTGTTAGTGTTGAGTTTACCAAATTATGAACTAATGTAGGCAGTATCTTAGTTGTTAAAGAACGTCGTTGTTTTTTAGAGATTTTCGTCTAAAAGTGCATTAATTTTTTGAATTCTATCGATGGTTTCGTCTCCATTTATAGCATTGTCAATCTGTTTTTGCTCTACTTGCGATGCAAATTGCAAAGCACACATGGCTAAAACGTCTTGTTTATCGCGAACAGCATAATTTTCTTCAAATTGCTTTATCATGGTATCAATTTTTTTAGAAGCACTTCTAAGTCCTTCTTCTTGAGAGGGATCCACGGTTAATGGATACACTCGGTCTGCAATTGATATTTTAATTTTAAGCTTTTCGTCCATTGTTTATACTAATCTGATAACTGAGCAATACAGTAATCAATTTCCCGAATTAATGAATTTATTTTAAGCTTTGTATCTCTTTTGTTTTCGTCACTGCCTAATAATGAATTGGCAATTTTAAGTGTTTCATACTGTGCTTTTAAGGCTTCAATCTCAGTAGATTGATTTTGTATGATTTGAGCAGACTTATTTAATTCGATAGTTAAATCTTGATTGTTTCGTTCTAAATTTCTTAGTTTTAGAATAAGCTTTTCAACTTTATTTTCAAGAGTATCAATTATTTCTGCAATTACACTCATTATTAATCCTATTCATTACTTAATATTACAAATTTAGTATTAGTTTTTATTATTACAATATTTTATTGGTTTTTTTATTATAAAATAATCAAAATGTTGTACTGTAATTGGTTACAAAAAAACTTTTTTTATAAAGTATTCCAAATTAGTTTTTTTATATTAGCAAAAACGATACGCATGAGATTTTTCCTTTTTTTTCTATTGATTTCTAGAGTAGTGGTAGCTCAAACTACTTATCCAAAAGATTATTTTCAAGTACCATTAGACATTCCGATGCAATTATCGGGGAATTTTGGAGAATTAAGACCCAATCATTTCCATGCGGGCTTTGATTTCAAAACCTTACAAAGAGAAGGACTGGAAGTTCGTGCTGCAGCCGATGGCTATATTTCGCGTATTAAAATTTCTCCTTTTGGAAACGGAAAGGCTATTTATATCAATCATCCTAACGGATATACAACGGTGTATTGTCATTTGCAAACAGGAACTGGAGAAATAGAAGATTACATCAAAAAAACGCATTATAAAGATCAGAATTTTGAGATTGAAATGTTTCCAAAAGCTAATGAATTAGTGGTTAAAAAAGGGCAGGTTATTGCACTTTCTGGAAACACAGGTTCTTCAGAAGGACCGCATTTGCATTTTGAATTTAGAGATACAAAGACCGAGAAAATTATTAATCCGCTGTTTTTTGGTTTTGATAAATTTATAAAAGATACTAAAACGCCAGTAATTGCAGCTGTTTATGTTTATCCATTGGATGGAACTACGGCTAATAAATCCAAACGTCCATTGTTGCTGAATTTGAGTTTGCAAAAAGACGGAACTTATTTAGCGAATAAAGTTTTGGCTAATGGGAAAATAGGTTTTGGTATAACTGCCGATGATTATGACAATAATTCATTCAATAAAAATGGTGTATACAAAGTGCAGTCTTTTTTGAATGGAAAAGCGGCTTTTGGTTATCAATTTGATACCTACGCATTTGATGAAATGAGATACATAAATGCTTTGATTGATTATTCGCGTTATAAAAAGACGTACCAAAGAGTTCAAAAACTCTTTATGAATGCTCCTTTTGATTTGAGTATCATAAAAACGGATGCTGATAACGGAATTGTAAATGTACTTCCAAATATCAATTTGGTGTATCGAATTGAAGTTTCGGATTATTTTGGAAATACTACTACTGTAAATATCCCGATTGGTTTTGATACTTCAAGCCCTGTTGTGGGACAAGAAGCTATTGTTTCAAATTATTTTGTAAAAGCACAAAAAGACAATATTTTTTCGAAAGATAATATGACGGCAACATTCCCCGCTAAAACATTTTATGAAGATTTTGCTATGAATTTTGCAGTAAATGGAAATATACTAACGCTCCACGATGATACTGTGCCTGCGCATTCTAATTTTGAAATTGCTATAGAAAGTGATAAATATACCGAAGAGCAAAAGAACAAAGTATACATTGCTAATTTAGGTATCAATGGAAGATTGGGCTACAATTCGACTAACGTAAAAGGAAATGTTTTTACTACCAGAGTACGAACTTTAGGAAAATATACTTTGGCTATTGATAATTCGGCTCCTGTAATTACTGTTGTAAAACCCATTGAAGGACGCTGGTTGAGTAATGATAAAACACTCCAACTTTCAATAAGTGACACGGGATCTGGGATAAAATCATACAACGGTTATTTGAATGGAAACTGGATTTTATTTGAATACAATTCTAAAACTAGAAAAATCACCCATTATTTTAGTGACGGAATTGTTGCCGAAGGAGCTAACACTTTAAAAGTAATAGTTACGGATCAGGTAGGAAATTCAAAAACATTTGAAACTCAATTTTTTAGAAGTCAAAAATAATAGGAGACACATTGAATAATAATAAACTAGGTTGGGTTTTTATTTTATTTTGGATTAGTTTTTCTTCTCTGGCGCAATTAGTTAGGGTAAAAGGAACGCTTCTAGACGCTCAAAATCGTCCTGTGAGTAATGTAAATATTTCGTTTTTAGGTCATACAACAGAATCCAATTCAAAAGGTTTTTATGCGATTAAAGTTCCTTTAAATAAAAAAATCAGTTTAGTATTTAGTCATTTGACATACAAAAAAGCAACTGTTTCTTTGTTGTTGAAAAGAAATGAGGATTACGAATTGAATTTGGTGATGAATGAGAACGAGGAACAAATGGGGGAGATTGTAATTTCTAAAGACAAGAGAAGTCAAATTGAAGGAATTACTACTATTTCGACAGATATTATAAAGAAATTGCCAGGAGCTAATGCAGGAATCGAAAATGTTTTGAAAACATTAGCAGGCGTCAATTCGAATAATGAATTGAGTACGCAATATTCCGTTAGAGGAGGAAGTTATGATGAGAATTTGGTTTATGTCAATGATATTGAAATTTACCGTCCTTTTTTAATTCGTTCCGGACAGCAGGAAGGTTTGAGTTTTACTAATACGGATTTAGTGCAAAATGTCAATTTTTCGGCAGGAGGATTTCAAGCTAAATATGGCGATAAATTATCGTCGGTTTTGGATATTACTTACCGAAATCCTACTCAGTTTGCAGCAGTTTTTGAAGCGAGTCTTCTTGGCGGAAGCCTGGCTGTTGATGCAGTTTCAAAAAATAATAAATGGACTTCGGTTACTGGAGTTCGTTATAGAAACAACAGTCTTTTAGTGAATAGTCAAGATACTGAAACTAATTATACGCCTTCTTTTATTGATGTTCAAACGAATGTAAATTATAAGGCTTCATCCAAATGGCAATGGAGTTTTTTGGGAAACATTTCTCAGAATAACTACAATTATCAGCCTTTAACCAGAAAGACGAGATTTGGAACCATAGACAATCCAATGGAATTAAATGTGGTGTACGAAGGTCAGGAAAAAGATCAATACAGTACTTATTTCGGGGCTTTAAAAACCACTTATCAGGTTTCGGATAAGCTAAAGTTTAGGTTTATTACTTCTGTTTTTCATACGATAGAGCAGGAGCATTTTGATATTTTAGCGCAATATCTTTTAACGAATAATAATACCGAAATTGGTTCTGATTCCTATGATGCGTCTTATGCTAACGGAATTGGTACTCAGTTGAACCATGCCAGAAATGATTTAGATGCTTTGATTGTAAATTCTGAAATCAAAGGTTTTTATGATTGGAAACAACATAATTTAGAATTTGGTGTAAAATACACTCGGGAATCCATTCGAGACCGATTAATGGAATGGGAAGTAATTGATTCGGCAGGGTTTTCAATCAATCCGCCGATACTTGATTTTTCCAGAGAAGATCAACCCAATACTTCTTTTACAGGTCCATTAGCTCCGTATCAAAGTGTTTTTGCAACCAATTTTAATACAATCAATCGTTTTTCGGCTTATCTTCAGTGGAATTTCAAAGTGAATTTAGAAAATACAGAACTTTGGTACACAGCAGGAATTAGAATGCAAAACTGGGGAGTAAGTGGAACCAATGCTTCGGGGAATTCACAAACGGTTTTTAGTCCCAGAGCACAATTGGCAGTAAAACCCAATTGGGAAAAAGAAATGATTTTTAGAATTTCGGGAGGATATTATTACCAACCGCCTTTTTATAGAGAATTGAGAGCAGCTTCTGGAGCGGTTCAGGATAATGTAAAAGCGCAGCAGTCCATTCAGGTGGTTTTAGGAAATGAATACAGTTTCGAAATGTGGAAACGTCCGTTTAAGTTGGTTTCAGAGTTGTATTATAAATCGTTGAACGATGTCAATACCTATACAATAGATAATGTTAGAATGCGTTATGCAGCTAACAATGATGCAAAAGCCTATGTTCAAGGATTGGATTTTAGACTAAACGGAGAATTTGTTCCTGGAACGGAATCCTGGTTTAGTTTTGGTTATCTTAAAACGGAAGAAAATAGTAATAATCGAGGGTATATCGCACGACCAACAGATCAACGACTCAAGTTTGCGGTTTTATTTCAGGATTACATGCCTACAATTCCGAGTATGAAATTGTATTTGAATTTGGTTTACAATACCGGTTTGCCAGGAGGTTCGCCTTCTTATGCAGATGCGTATGAGTATCAAAATAGATTGAATGATTACCGCCGCGTGGATATTGGATTTTCTAAAGTTCTAATTGATGCTAATTTGATGAACGCAAAAAAGAATTGGCTAGGGAATTTTAAAGAATTGTCTATTGGCTTAGAGATATTTAATTTGTTTAACAATCAAAATGCAATTACCAATACTTGGGTGCGAGATGTGTATTCGAAAAACGAATATGCAATCCCTAATTATATGACTACAAGAATATTCAATGTGAAATTGAATGCTAAATTGTAGCAAAGCTTTAGTTTGTGGAGTTTTAATTGGATTTTATTATGTCATAAATTAAGTTTAAAAAATCAAAACCATTTTTAAAAATCATTACATTTGAAAATATTTTAATATCACACTCCTATGAAAACACTACAGATAGTCTTGGTAAATATTGCAATCTTATGTTTAGTGAGTTGTAAAGAAGAAGTAGAAAAGCCAAAAGTGATTTATGATTCTTCTGCTAGAAACAAACAATTAACAAAGGTAGATTCGACTCAAATTGCGATTGCCGATTTGCCAATTCAGATGGAAGGAACGGATTATTTAATCCATCCTGTGGGAGATTTAAGAGTTTATGAGCGAGGAGCAAAGGCTAAATATGGTTCTTCAAGTGTGATTGATTTAAGTTTTACCATTTCTAATTTAGGTGATGATGAATTGACTGGGTATTTACAAAATTTAAAATTCCAGAGAATAGATTCTGATTCTATAAAAACATTGACACAAAAACCGGCTTTAATTTTAACGGCAACATACTTAAAAGCAATTGCTGATAAGACACAAAAACAAATTTTAGTGTACACCATGTATGATGTGGATACCAATAAAGATGGGAAATTAGACACTAGTGATATTAAATCCTTGTATTTGAGTGATATTAGCGGGAATCATTTTACTAAGATTTCAGCTAATTTTGAAGAATTGATTGATTGGAGTTTGATAGAATCTAAAAACCGTTTGTATTTTAGAACCGTTGAGGATACCAATAAAAATGGTCAATTTGATAAAAATGATGTGTTGCATTACAATTACATCAATCTGTTAGATAAGGGTTGGGAAGTTAAAAGTTACGAACCAATTTAATTTAGATTAAGATATCACTTTCTAAATCGGATTTTTCAATGGTAAAATTAAATCCCAATTGTTTTACTAATTCGATTACTAAATTTTTATACCAGTTTTCAGATTTTGGGTGAATGTAGATTTTCTCGATTAATTGGTTGATGTCTACGCTAATTTTTAATCCTTCGTTTAGTTTGGTATTGTTTTCGGAAACGTCGGTAATAATGCGCACTTCACGTTCGTATTGAAAACTTTTTCGTTTGAATAAAAATGGAAAGAACAAATCGTCAAAAGGAATGTATTCTTTCTTGTAATCAATATAGTTTACCTCGCCAATATATTGTTTGAAATTAGTTTCGGGATGCAAGGCTTTTTGTAATCTCCTGATAGTGGATTGAATGGCGAGACCTTCACTGTTTTGAGTGAAAATTTGCCACATAGCAAAAGATTCGTACTCGTTAATGTGCCAACTGCTAATCGCTACTTTTTCCCGATGGGTTTTGTAATAATTGATAAAATCAGGATTGTTAATCGCTAATTTCTTGATTTCTTCATAAGTAGGTTCGCTAAAAGTCCCTTCGTATTGATCTTCAAATTTGTCTGAACGCGACATAAATAATTTTTGCGAAAGCAATAAATCTAAAAATTTTGACAAGTCCAAGTATTTCCAAACAACAGTATCTAGATCTTCCGGGAGTTTAATATTTAGATTGTTATGATACATTTTTTT
>NCET01000340.1 GCA_002280815.1 Flavobacteriales bacterium 32-34-25
TTCTAATGATGTTTTAGATGAAGTAACTAATAATCGTTTCTTAGGGAATTTGTCAACTACTTATAAGATTTTTAATCCTTTAAGTGTGAATGTGAATTTAGGTTATACTAACCAAGCAATTAATAGAAATTCCTATGTTAAAAAATCCAATCCATTAGGAGAAGGAATGGGCGGATATGCTAGTGTTCAAAAATTAGAAGATTACAGCAAGTTATTAGAAACTGTTTTGAGATATAATAACTCATTTGGTAAACACAGTGTAGATGCTATTGCGGGTTATTCATACCAATATTTTGTAAATGAAGGAATTCGTAATGCCGTGTCAGGGTTTTTATCTGATGAATTCAGATGGTATAGTCTTCAAGCTGCCAGTACTAATCAAGGGGTGACTTCTTTTAAAGGAAGTAACAAATTGATTTCGATGTATGGTAGAGTAAACTACAACTTTGACGATAAAATTCTTGCTACCGCAACTATCAGACGAGATGGTTCAAGCCGTTTTGGTTCAGGAAATCAATGGGGAGTATTTCCATCGGGATCTTTAGCTTGGAGAGTTTCTAATATGGATTTCTTTAAGTCAAAAACCATTTCCGATTTGAAAATTAGAACCAGTTATGGAGTGACAGGAAATCAGGAAATTGGAAATTTAAATTCCATTACAAGACTTGGAGCTACTTCTGCCGGATATATTGTCGGAGGACAAAGAATCACTACTGTTTTGCCATTGCAATATGCTAATCCTGATTTAAAATGGGAGCAAACAGCTCAGTTTAATACCGGTATCGATTATACAATATTAGATGGTAGAATTCGTGGAAGCATTGATTATTATGTTAAAAAAACTACGGATTTATTATTGCGTATTCCAGTGCCTTCGCCTACTGCTGTTAGTACCCAATTGGCAAACGTTGGAAGTGTACAAAATAAAGGTATTGAGTTAGAAATTTCTGCCGATATCATTAAAAAAGCCGATTTTTCATGGAGTACTTCTATTAACTACACTAGAAACAGAAACAAAGTATTAAGTCTTTCAAATAGCTTATACAAAGGAGATAATATTCAGGTTGCACCATTGCAAGGACAAGGTTTAACAGCTGGTATTTATGCTCAGCTTATAAAACCGGGATTGCCTGTAGGTACTTTTTACGGAAGAGAATTTAAGGGGATTGAAAATGGTGTTGAGATAATTGATCCGGAAATGAAAGTGATTGGTTCAGCACAACCTGATTTTACATTTGGTATTACAAATTCATTGAGCTATAAGAGATTGTCATTAGGGTTTAATTTTAGAGGATCTGTAGGGAATGATGTATTCAATTTAACGGCTAACAATTTAGGATATTTAAGTAATCTTCCTGGTCGAAATGTATTGCAGGAAGCTGTTTCAAGCGGTGTTTTAAGAACACAGCCAAAACAATATTCTTCCAGATGGATTGAAGATGGTTCTTTTTTAAGATTAGACAATATTACTTTAGGATATGATATCAATCTTAAAAATTTACCTGCCATCTCTAATGCGAGATTGTTTGTTACAGGACAAAATTTATTGTTGTTTACTAAATATACAGGTTTAGATCCTGAGGTTAATTCAGATGTTTCAGGTACTGGAATTGCTCCTATAGGAGTGGATTACTTAGCTTACCCAAAAGCTAAAACAGTAAGTGCTGGATTAAGTGTAACCTTCTAAACTAAACTTCAATTAAAAAATAATACTATTATGAAAAAATATATAATCAAATTAATATGGTGTTCATTTGCTGTTTCACTTTTATTACCGGGATGTACCAATTTAGATGAAGAAACATTTGGTAGTTTATCACCTGATACTTATTACAACAATGAAGCAGAAGCACTTTCTTCTGTAGTGGGAGTTTATCAATCTTTGTCTCAGGTAGCTCATATTGGAGATCCTTGGCGTATTGCCGAATTTGGAACAGATGAATTTATAGTTCCAGGAAGAGCCAGCGGTGGATGGTTTGACCAAAATAATATTGATATCATCAATCATACTGTAGCTCCAACAAACGCTACTTGTGGTAGAGCCTGGAGAAATGTTTTTCAGGAAATTGGTACGGCTAATGCTGTTTTAGAAAGTTTGCAAGCTTCGCCAAATAGTGCTAATTTAAAAGGATTAATTGCTGAGGTAAGAGCATTGCGTGCTTATGGTTATTTTTATGCAATGGATTTTTGGGGCAATGTGCCACTGGTTACTGTAGCAAGAATAGACCCTAATAATTTGCCTGGAACAACTCCGAGAGCTGAAATATTTGATTTTATTGAAACAGAAATGCTGGCTGCAATAGAAGATTTACCTTCAATAACTACAGTAAATAAAGCGAGTTATTACCCAAGGTTTACAAAAGAGGCTATTTATGGAGTTTTAGCAACCATGTATTTGAATGCCGAAGTCTATACAGGAACTCCTAAATGGACTGAAGCGGTTGCAATGTGTGATAAAATTATCAGTACAAATAAATATTCTTTGGAGGCCGCTGTAGTAGATAATTTTAAGTCAACTAAAGAGCAGAATTCAACAGAGATTATTTCTTCTTTTTCGATTGCACCAGCACAGAATGCAGGTAACAATCAGTTTATTTTGTACACTCAAAACGCATTGGATAAATTAAAATACAATTTGCCATTTACACCAGCTAACGGATATAGTACCTATCAGGAAGCTTTGGATCGATATGAAAATCAGGATGTTCGTAAATCGTTAATTGAATATGGCCCACAATATTATTTAGATGGTGTGACACCTTTAGCTTATCCAAATGGAACGCAATTAAATATAATTGCAGTGCAAGATTTAGTAAGTGCTGAGGATAACGAAGGGTACAAAGTCTTGAAATACACTCCTGTTGGAACGTCTTGGTCTGGTTTTAATGCGGATAATGATTTGGTTTTAATGCGTTATGCCGATATTTTATTAATCAAAGCCGAAGCTTTGTTTAGAGGAGGAACGACAACAATAGCCGATACACCATTGAATTTAGTAAATACAGTAAGAGGTAGAAGTAATGCCTCTGTTCTAACAAGTTTAACTTTGAAAAACATTGAAGACGAGAGAGCAAGAGAATTAATTTGGGAAGGACATCGCAGAAGAGATATGATTCGTTTTGGAACTTATTTTACTGGAACTTGGGCTTTCAAAACCACTCAAACAGCTACTTTTAGAGGTTTATATCCTATTCCACAAGAGCAGCGAACTGCAAATCCGAAGTTAGAACAGAATACTGGTTACCCTTTGAATTAAGTAATAAATTTGGTCTTAATTTAATTTTGTGCGTAATGATGTCTTTTACCAATGTATCGATTAGATTTATTTTAATTTTTGTTTTAGTACTATCGTTGAACAATAGCTATGCTCAATCCTATAAAGGAGTAACTGGAGTTAGAGATTCGTCTTATTCTACTAAAAATGCTTATAAATATGATGTAAAAACGCATCCGTCTATCAAGATTGTTTCGGAGTTTCATTTTAGTTCGGTTAAGGAAAAACGGAATATTAGCTATTGCGAAATCGGGAAACGCAAATTGAATCTAGATGCTTTTTACAATATTGAAAAAACAAATTCCAAACGAATAGCAATCATTATCATTCACGGCGGTGGCTGGCGTACAGGAAGTAGAGAACAGCATTATCCCATGGCGCAAAAGCTAGCCAGTTTAGGTTATGTGTGCTTTACACCAGAATACCGTCTTTCTACCGAAGCACTTTTTCCTGCAGCTATTTATGATATTAAAGCAGTGATTCGTTGGGTTCGGGAAAATGCCGAATCATATAATTTTGATGCCAATCAAATTGCTGTTTTAGGTTTTTCCGCTGGAGGCGAAATGGCTTCTTTTATGGGAACAACGGGAAATATGCCTTTATTCGAGGGAACTTCATGTAATTTAGACGCAAAATCGAATGCCAATGCAGTGGTAGATATTGACGGAACTTTATCATTTGTACATCCCGATGGGAAAGAAGGAGATGATAGCAAAGGGATTTCGGCAGGAACTTATTGGTTTGGTTATTCGAAAGCAGAAAATCCAAAATTGTGGGAAGTAGCATCACCGTTGAGTTATGTAAGTGCTCAAACTCCGCCAACACTTTTTATCAATAGTGCTGTGCCTTGGATGCATGCGGGACGGGAAGATTACATCAAGGTTTTAGATAAAAATGGAATCTATTCGGAAGTTAAAGAATTTGAAGGAGCGCCACATTCGTTCTGTTTGTATGAACCTTGGTTTAGTCCCACAATTCAATACATAGACCATTTTTTGACTAAAGTTTTTAATAAATAAATTTTCAATGCTATGAAGCCCTTTTTTCAAAATGTATTTTTAGTTGCTCTTTTTGTTTCTTTTTATGCTAAAGCTCAGCAAACCGCTATTAAGATTCCAAAAGACACTTCCTTTACAGTAAAAAATGAATACAAAAAATACCTGAAAAATTTTCCACAGATTACACCCGCCAAAGATTCAAAAATTGGCAGCCAAAGGAATTGTCACAGTTTGTGTGGAATACCAATTGTTGCAGGAAGCCAAATATCCGGCAGCGGTTTTTAATATAAAATCGGCAGTACGATGGATGCGTGCCAATGCGGATAAATATGGAATTGATCCTGACAAAATAGCGATTTCAGGTTGTTCGGCAGGAGGACAATTGGCTTTGTTAGTCGGATTGACAAATGGAGTGGAAGCCAAGGAAGGAAATCAGGGGGATTTAGGTTTTTCAAGTAGTATACAAGCCATAGTAGACTTGGATGGAGTGGTCGATTTTATGGCACCTTTGTCTCTTAATTTGAATCGAAAAGCAGATTCACCGGATGTACAATGGTTAGGAGGCACTTTTTATGAAAAACCAGAAATTTGGAAAGATGCTTCTCCTATCTTTTGGGCGAATGAAAAATCTTGTCCAATTTTATTTGTCAATAGTGGTTTTCCAAGATTTCATGCCGGTCAGGATGAATTAATCGGAATGATGAAAGATTGGAAAATATACACCGAAGTTCATAAATTTGACATTCAATTGCATACCTTCTGGTTGTTCAATCCCTGGATTGACCCTACTGTGAATTATATCAATGATTTTTTAATTAAAGTTTTTAATAAATAAATGAAAAGGAAATTTATAATCCCAGCAATTTGTGCAATAGCCAGTTTAACGATTATGGCTTTTAACATGAAAAAATCGAATACCACAACTGTTTACTTAATTGGCGATTCAACGATGGCTAATTATGCTAATAATTATGAGCCAGGCAAAGATTATATGAAAACCAGATATCCAGTTACAGGATGGGGACAGGTTTTTCAGCAATATTTAGTGAAAGACAGTTTGCAAAAAGTAAACAAATTAATCAAAACAGACAGTGCTTTTGTGGATGATCGTGCCAGAGGTGGTCGCAGTACACGAACATTTTTTCAGGAAGGAAGATGGCGAGCAGTGTATGAAAACCTTAAAAAAGATGATTTGGTTTTAATGCAATTTGGACATAATGATGCTGCCGAAAACATGACCGAAAGATATGTTACTATTGAAGGATATAAAGAATTTTTAAGATTGTTTGTCAACCAAACCAGATCAAAAGGAGCAGTTCCAATTATCTTAACGCCAGTGGCAAGAAATTATCCTTGGAAAGATGGAAAACTACAAAATGTTCATGGATTATACGATCAGGCAGCAAAAGATGTGGCGAAAGAGTTGAATGTGATGTTGATTGATTTGAATAAAAAATCAATGGACTTTTTTACTAAAAAAGGAGAGACTTTTTCGGCTGAAAATTATTTTATGAATTTACCTGCTGGAAAATATGAAGCCTATCCTGACGGACAAAAAGACAATACCCATTTTCAAACCAAAGGAGCAGTAGAGGTAGCCCGACTTGTTTTTGAAGGTATGAAACAAATAAACGCTACAATTAAAAATTAATAAAAACTGTTTTCAATGAAAAATGCAATCCGACTAAAATACATTTTGTTTTTTCTATTTACTACCCAATTCTTTTTTGCCCAAACAGCAAATCCTGAAAAATACAAATATCAATTTGTTGTTGCTAAAGACGGCAGTGGCGAATTCAAATACATTCAGGATGCGATAGATGCGATGCGAAAATTTCCTTTGGCTCCCATTACTTTGTACATTAAGAATGGAATTTACAATGAAAAGATAGAATTGTCGGCAAATAATACCGATGTTACTTTTATTGGCGAAAGTGTCGATAAAACCATTATCACTTACAATGATTATTCTGGTAGAGGAAAAATGGG
>NCET01000022.1 GCA_002280815.1 Flavobacteriales bacterium 32-34-25
TCAGAGTGAGAACCACCATTGATGATGTTCATCATTGGAACTGGTAATGTATTTGCAGAAACTCCACCTACGTATCTGTACAATGGCAATCCTAATTCAGCAGCAGCAGCTTTAGCAACAGCTAAAGAAACTCCAAGAATAGCATTAGCTCCTAATTTAGATTTGTTTGGAGTACCATCTAAATCAATCATCATTTGATCGATCAGATTTTGTTCGAAAACAGAAGTACCCACAAGTTCTTCAGCAATAACAGTATTAACATTGTTCACTGCATTTAAAACGCCTTTTCCTAAAAAAGCTTTTCCACCATCACGTAATTCTACAGCTTCATGTTCTCCAGTTGAAGCTCCAGATGGTACTGCTGCTCTTCCTAAAACACCGTTTTCTGTAATTACATCTACTTCTACAGTAGGATTACCTCTTGAATCGAAAATTTGTCTTGCGTGAATTTTGATAATAATACTCATATTACTTAGTTTTTAAATTTTAAAATGCAAATATATTCTAAGTTTTTTAAACAGCGTATTTATTTTTTTAATCTTATCAACGAAAACGTTATAAATCTATTTATTAAACATAATTTAAAATAAAATTTACAAATTAGAACAGAATCAAAACATTGGACAAAAAAAATAGGCTAAACAAAAATGCTTAGCCTATCAAATTATCTTTAAAATATTACTTTTTCAAATTTTCCACAAATTGATCAAATAAATAAGATGAATCATGTGGACCAGGACTTGCTTCTGGATGATATTGAACAGAAAAACAGTTTTTATTTTTCATTCTCATTCCCGCTACAGTTCCGTCATTTAAATGTAGATGCGTAATTTCCATTTCTGGATTCGCTTCTAATTCTTCTCTATTAACCGCAAAACCGTGATTTTGAGAAGTAATTTCACCTTTCCCAGTAATCAAGTTACTTACAGGATGATTAATTCCTCGGTGACCATTAAACATTTTATAAGTAGAAATTCCGTTAGCTAAACCAATTACTTGGTGACCTAAGCAAATTCCGAATAATGGTTTATTGTTTGCCAAAATTTCTTTAGCAACTTCAATAGCACTTTCTAAAGGTTCTGGATCTCCAGGGCCATTTGAAAGGAAGAATCCATCTGGATTAAATGAAGCCAAGTCAGCATAAGATGAATCATAAGGAAAAACCTTGATATAACAATCTCTTTTTGACAGATTGCGAAGAATATTTGTTTTAATACCTAAATCTAAAGCCGATACTTTGTATTTAGCATTTTCATCTCCATAAAAATAAGGTGCTGCAGTAGAAACTTTTGAAGCTAACTCCAAACCTTTCATATCTGGAACGCTAGCTAAAGCTGCTTTTAACTCTTCAAGAGGAGTATCATCTGTACAAATTACAGCATTCATAGCTCCGTTTTCTCTAATATAACTTACTAAAGCACGAGTATCAACATCAGAAATACAGATTAAATTTTGCTTTGCAAAATAATCTTCTAAACTTCCTGAAGCATCTTCTCTAGAATAGTTAAAGCTGAAATTTTTACAAACCAAACCTGAAATTTTAATTCCGTTTGATTCTACTTCATTTTCATTAACGCCATAATTTCCAATATGTGCGTTAGTTGCCACCATGATTTGCCCAAAATAAGATGGATCAGTGAAAATTTCTTGATAACCGGTCATTCCAGTATTAAAACATACTTCACCAAAAGTGGTTCCGCTGATTCCGATAGATTTTCCGTGGAATATAGTACCGTCACTTAATAAAAGGATGGCGCTTTTTCGTGTTGTGTATTTCATTTGTTGTTAAATATGGTGCAAATTTAATTCATTAAAGGAGTGAAAGCAACAATTTTAAAAATTATTTTAAAATTGTAATTAGTGATCTAATTACTAGTTAACTCCTCTTCTTTGTAATAAAAAAATCAAAAAAAAAGGATAAACTAAAAAAATAGTTTATCCTTGATTTTATTGAATGATTATTTTCATAATTATTCAGCAGCTTCAGCAGTAGTATCAGTTTCAGCAGCAGGAGCCTCATCAACTGGAGCTTCTTCTGTTTTCTTAGCTTTACCACCACGACGGCTTTTTGCTTTTTTAACTTCTTTTTTACCTCCGTTGTAAAGTTCGTTAAAATCTACTAATTCGATCATTGCCATATCAGCATTATCTCCTAAACGATTTCCAACTTTAATGATACGAGTGTATCCACCTGGACGGTCACCAACTTTAGCAGCTACGTCTCTGAATAAATCAGTTACAGCATATTTGCTACGTAAGTTAGCAAAAACAATACGACGATTGTGAGTCGTATCATTTTTAGATTTTGTTATAAGCGGCTCAACAAATTGTTTAAGCGCTTTAGCTTTAGCAACAGTAGTATTAATACGTTTGTGCTCGATAAGAGAACAAGCCATATTAGCTAACATAGATTTTCTATGTGCAGTCTGTCTGCTTAAGTGATTGAATTTTTTTCCGTGTCTCATGACGTGTTTTTTTAAACCCTCATCTTGCTACTATCCTCTATGGAGAGCAAAATATGAGTAATTTATTCTTTATCTAGTTTGTATTTTGCTAAATCCATTCCGAAAGTCAAATTCTTAACCGCTACAAGTTCATCTAGCTCTGTTAAAGATTTTTTACCGAAATTACGGAATTTCATTAGGTCATTTTTATTGAACGATACTAAATCACCAAGTGTATCAACTTCAGCCGCTTTCAAACAATTTAAGGCTCTCACAGACAAATCCATATCAACAAGCTTAGTTTTAAGCAATTGTCTCATGTGCAATGATTCCTCATCGTATGATTCTGTTTGTGCAATCTCATCAGCCTCAAGTGTAATTCTTTCGTCAGAGAACAACATGAAATGGTGAATTAGAACTTTAGCAGCTTCTGTAAGTGCATCTTTTGGATTAATAGAACCATCAGTTTTAATTTCGAAAACTAATTTTTCATAATCTGTTTTTTGCTCTACACGGAAGTTTTCAATAGCGTATTTTACATTTTTTACAGGTGTAAAAATAGAATCTGTAAAAATGGTTCCAATTGCAGCATTCTGTTTTTTGTTCTCCTCAGCAGGAACATATCCTCTACCTTTTTCGATTGTTAAATCAAGGTTTAATTTGATTTTAGAATCTAAATTACAGATCACTAGTTCTGGGTTCAAAACTTGGAAACCTGAAATAAATTTTTGAAAATCACCAGCTGTTAATTGATCTTTACCTGAAACAGAAATAGAAACTGATTCATTATCGATATCTTCAATTTGACGTTTGAAACGTACTTGTTTTAGATTAAGGATAATTTCGGTAACATCTTCAACAACTCCTGAAATAGTAGAAAACTCATGATCTACACCTTCTATGCGAACAGATGTAATTGCATACCCTTCCAATGCTGAAAGCAAAACTCTTCTAAGTGCATTACCAACAGTCAATCCATAACCAGGTTCTAAAGGTCTAAATTCGAATTTACCTTCAAAATCGGTTGAATCGATCATGATAACTTTATCGGGCTTTTGAAAATTAAATATTGCCATAAATTTCGACTAAGTCAATTATTATTTGTTGTACAACTCTACGATTAATTGTTCTTTAATGTTTTCTGGAATTTGAAGTCTAGCTGGTACAGCTACGAAAGTACCTTCTTTAACGTCATTGTTCCAAGTAATCCATTCATAAACTTGACTTGAATTAGATAAAGAACGTTCGATAGCCTCTAAAGATTTAGATTTTTCACGAACTGCAACTTTATCACCAGGTTTAAGGTGGTAAGAAGGAATGTTTACAACTTCACCGTTTACAGTGATGTGTCTGTGAGAAACTAATTGTCTAGCACCTCTTCTAGAAGGAGCAACGCCCATTCTAAAAACTACGTTATCCAATCTTGCCTCACATAATTGTAAAAGAACTTCACCAGTAACACCTTTAGTAGCTGATGCTTTTTTAAATAAACCTCTGAATTGTTTTTCTAAAATTCCATAAGAATATTTAGCTTTTTGCTTTTCCATTAACTGGATTGCATATTCAGATTTTTTACCTCTTTTTTTAGCCATCCCGTGTTGTCCAGGTGGGTAATTTCTTTTTTCGAAAGATTTGTCATCTCCGAAGATTGCTTCGCCAAATTTACGAGCAATTCTAGTTTTAGGACCAGTATATCTTGCCATTTCAATGAATTAATTAAGGTAGAGATTATGAATTCAGGTCATATCCTTCGATAATCGTGTTTCTACCTAGTTATACTTAAATTTATTATTAAACTCTACGTCTCTTTGGAGGACGACAACCGTTGTGTGGCATTGGAGTAACGTCGATAATTTCAGTTACTTCGATTCCACCGTTATGCAATGAACGGATAGCAGACTCACGTCCGTTTCCTGGTCCTTTTACATAAACCTTAACTTTTTTCAATCCAGCTTCAAGAGCTACTTTACTACAATCTTCTGCGGCCATTTGAGCTGCGTATGGAGTGTTCTTTTTAGAACCTCTAAAACCCATTTTACCAGCTGAAGACCAAGAAATAACTTCACCTTTTTTGTTAGTCAAAGAAATAATGATGTTATTGAAGGTAGCAGAAATATGAGCTTCTCCCGTTGATTCAACGATAACTTTACGTTTTTTTGTAGTTGCTTTAGCCATATTACTTATTATTTAGTTGCTTTTTTCTTGTTAGCAACAGTTTTTCTTTTACCTTTTCTAGTTCTAGAGTTATTCTTAGTTCTTTGTCCTCTTAATGGAAGACCAGTTCTATGACGAATACCTCTGTAACATCCAATATCCATTAAACGTTTGATGTTCAAAGAAACTTCTGAACGCAATTCACCTTCAATTTTGAAAGTTCCAACAGCTTCACGAATTGCTCCGATTTCGTCATCATTCCAATCTTGAACTTTTTTGTCTTGGCTAACTTGAGCTTTCTCTAAAATCTCTATAGCTCTACTTTTTCCTAATCCGAAGATGTAGGTAAGTGCAATAACACCTCTCTTGTTTTTTGGGATATCTACCCCTGCTATTCTTGCCATAATTATCCTTGTCTTTGTTTAAATCTAGGATTCTTTTTGTTTATTACGTATAATCTTCCTTTTCTACGTACGATGATGCACTCGGCACTTCTCTTTTTTACTGATGCTCTTACTTTCATTGTGAATATCTTTAATATCTATAAGTAATTCTTGCTTTAGACAAATCGTAAGGGCTCATTTCTAATTTCACTTTATCACCAGGTAATAATTTGATATAATGCATACGCATTTTTCCAGAAATATGAGCAATTACAACGTGTCCATTCTCTAATTCTACACGGAACATCGCATTTGATAATGCTTCAATGATTGATCCGTCTTGTTCTATTGCTGATTGTTTTGCCATAAATTAAGCTACTGCTTTTCTATTTTTTCCGCTTTTCATTAAACCATCATAATGTTTGTTTAACAAGTATGAATTGATTTGTTGAATTGTGTCAATTGCAACACCTACCATAATTATTAATGAGGTACCTCCAAAAAACATTGCCCAAGATTGTTGAACATCCATAAGACTTACAACTATCGCTGGGAACACAGCTATTAGAGCAAGAAATAAAGAACCTGGAAAAGTTATCAAAGACATCACTTTGTCTAGAAAATCAGAAGTTTCAGCTCCAGGTCTAACCCCAGGAATAAAACCACCACTTCTTTTCAAATCATCAGACATTTTATTAGTAGGAACTGTAATTGCTGTATAAAAGTATGTAAACACAACAATTAATGTTGCAAAAACAAAATTATACCAAAAACCGAACATATCACTAAAAGCGCCTACAATAGATTGTGAAGTATCGGAGGTTGACAATCCTGCTAAAGCAGCAGGAATAAACATAATTGCTTGCGCAAAAATGATTGGCATAACCCCAGAAGCATTAAGCTTTAAAGGAATCCATTGTCTATTTCCACCTAACATATCTTGTTCAAAATCACCAGAAGCAGTACGACGTGCATACTGAACTGGTATTTTTCGAATAGCCATAGTTAACAATACACATGCAATGATAACTAAAAGCCAAATAATTATTTCAATAGTCATTAACATCA
This sequence comes from Flavobacteriales bacterium 32-34-25, assembly GCA_002280815.1. Classification (GTDB taxonomy): domain Bacteria; phylum Bacteroidota; class Bacteroidia; order Flavobacteriales; family Flavobacteriaceae; genus Flavobacterium. Next base: position 6,050 of record NCET01000022.1, read on the forward strand.
AGCCTCCAGTATTATTAGTAACTACAGACTTAAATTCTTGAATAAATGCTTGAGGAAATCTTGCAAGTATACCCACCATAATTAATAGTGAAATACCGTTACCAATTCCTTTATCAGTTATCTTTTCTCCTAACCACATGGCAAAAATTGTACCTGTAACTAAGATAATTACCGAAGAAAATAAGAATTCAAAAGAATCAAACCCTAATAAAAATGCACTACCAGGTAATGTTCTATACAGATTATAGATATACGTAGGCCCTTGCACTAAAGTAATTACAATGGTTAACCAACGTGTAATTTGGTTAATCTTTTTTCTTCCACTCTCACCATCACTTTGTAATTTTTGCAAATAAGGAATCGCAATTCCCATAAGCTGAACAACAATAGATGCTGAAATGTAAGGCATAATTCCTAAAGCAAAAACAGACGCTTGAGAAAAAGCTCCACCAGTAAACATATCTAAAATAGAACCAATACCGCTTTCAGTTTGGCCTTCTAAATTAGCTAACTGTGTAGCATCAATCCCAGGAAGCGTTACGTGAGCTCCAAAACGATAAACTAAAAGCAGTCCTAAAGTCATTAGGATTCTGTTTTTTAGTTCCTCGATTTTCCAAACATTACTTATTGAATCAATAAATTTCTTCATAAATTGAAAAATTATATTGTTACAGCCTCTCCACCAGCAGCTTCAATAGCAGCTTTTGCAGTAGCAGTAAATTTGTGAGCAGTTACTTTTAATTTAGCTTTCAATTCTCCTCTTCCTAAAATCTTTACAATTTCATTCTTAGTAGCCAAACGGTTTGCAACAAAAACTGTCATATCAACAGTATCTGTAATCAATCCATTATCTACCAATAATTGAAGTGTATCAAGATTAACACCTTCGTATTCTTTACGATTGATGTTTGTAAAACCAAACTTAGGTACACGTCTTTGAAGTGGCATTTGCCCTCCTTCAAAACCAATCTTTTTAGAATATCCAGAACGAGATTTTGCTCCTTTGTGTCCACGTGCAGCGGTACCACCTTTTCCAGAACCTTCTCCTCTACCTAATCTTTTATTTTGATTGTGTGTTGACCCTTCAGCTGGTTGTAAGTTACTTAAATTCATAACAGTATTTGTTATTTAGCTTCTTCTACAGAAACTAAGTGTTTAACTTTGTTTATCATCCCAAGGATTGCAGGGTTTGAGTCATGCTCTACAACTTGACCCATTTTACGTAGACCTAAAGCCTCTAATCCTCTTTTTTGATCAAGTGGACAGTTGATTTTACTTCTAACTTGTTTTACTAATAATTTAGCCATAATTTCCTTGATTAACCTTTAAAAACTTTTTCTAAAGATACTCCTCTTTGTTTTGCAACAGTGTGAGCACTTCTCATTTGTAATAAAGCATCAAAAGTTGCTTTTACTACGTTGTGAGGATTTGATGATCCTTGAGATTTAGATAATACATCGTGAATACCTACTGATTCAAGAACTGAACGAACAGCTCCACCAGCAATAACTCCTGTACCATGAGAGGCAGGAATTAAAAATACACGTGCACCACCAAATTTACCTTTTTGTTCGTGAGGAACTGATTGACCATTCAAAGGAATTTTTACTAAATTTTTCTTAGCATCTTCTACTGCTTTCGCAATTGCTTCAGAAACGTCTTTAGATTTTCCTAATCCGTGTCCAACTACTCCGTTTTCATCACCTACAACTACAATAGCAGAAAAACCGAAAGCTCTACCACCCTTTGTAACTTTAGTAACACGATTAACACTTACCAGACGATCTTTAAGTTCAAGACCACTTGGTTTTACCAATTCTACATTTTTGTATTTAGACATAATATATTAGAATTTAAGTCCAGCCGCTCTTGCGCCTTCTGCTAATGATTTAATACGACCGTGGTATAAGTATCCTCCTCTATCGAATTTTACTGTTTCAACCCCAGCTTTTAACGCTTTTTCTGCAACAAGTTTTCCAACTGCTGTAGCAATTTCTACGTTAGTACCTTTTCCTATTTCTTTTTCTCTTGAAGAAGCAGACAACAATGTAACTCCGTTTACGTCATCAATAAGTTGAGCGTAAATTTCTTTATTACTTCTAAATACAGATAATCTTGGATTAGCAGCAGTACCACTGATCGTTTTTCTGATTCTGAATCTGATTCTCTGTCTTCTTTCAGGTTTTGTTAATGACATAATCTTATTTTTTAAGCTGATTTACCTGCTTTTCTTCTTAATACTTCACCTACAAATTTAACACCTTTTCCTTTGTATGGCTCTGGCTTACGGAAACCTCTGATTTTCGCAGCAACAGCTCCTAAAAGTTGTTTGTCAAATGATGTTAATTTTACAATTGGGTTCTTACCTTTTTCAGATATAGTTTCAACTGTTACTTCTGGAGCAACTTCTAAAACAATATTGTGAGAAAATCCAAGTGCTAAATCTAATTTTTGTCCTTGATTAGAAGCTCTGTAACCTACTCCTACCAATTCTAAAGATTTAGTAAAACCTTCAGTTACTCCAACAATCATATTGCTGATTAAAGATCTATATAAACCATGTTTTGCTCTTTGATCTTTGTGATCAGATGATCTTTCAACTTGAACTTGATCACCTTCAACTTTTACAGTTACATCCGAAAACTCCTGTGTTAGTTGACCATTTTTTCCTTTTACTGTAATAATACCGTCTTTAACTTCAACAGTTACTCCAGCAGGGATTACAATTGGACTCTTACCTATTCTTGACATCTTATAAGTCTTTATTAATTAGTATACGTAGCAAATTACTTCACCACCTACATTTAATTGCTTAGCTTTCTTTCCAGTCATCAAACCTTTTGAAGTAGAAACAATAGCAATACCTAATCCGTTAAGGATTCTAGGAATGTTTGAAGAACTAGAATATTTACGTAAACCTGGTTTACTAATTCTTTGGATATCTTTAATAACTGGCTCTTTAGTATCTTTATCATACTTTAAAGCGATTTTAATAGAACCCTGAACAGTGTTTTCTTCAAATTTGTAACTTAAGATATACCCTTGATCAAATAAAATCTTAGTAATCTCTTTTTTTAGATTAGATGCCGGAATTTCAACAACTTTGTGGTTTGCAGCCACAGCGTTTCTAACTCGCGTTAAATAATCTGCAATAGGATCTGTATTCATATTTATTAATTTGCGGTTATGGTTTTCTTTGAGTCTTTCTCATTGAACCTTTAACCAATTAAAATTCGTTTTTTACCAGCTGGCTTTTTTAACTCCTGGTATCAATCCATTATTAGCCATTTCACGGAAAGTTACACGTGAAATACCGAATTGACGCATGTACCCTCTTGGTCTACCTGTTAATTTACAACGATTGTGCAAACGAACTGGTGAAGCATTTTTCGGTAATTTCTGCAAACCTACGAAATCTCCAGCTTCTAACAAAGCTTTTCTTTTCTCAGCATACTTAGCTACCGTTTTCTCTCTCTTAACCTCACGGGCTTTCATTGATTCTTTAGCCATATCTTAATTCTTTTTAAAAGGTAAACCTAATTCAGCCAATAATGACTTTGCTTCTTTGTCTGTTTGAGCAGTTGTAACAAAAGTGATATCCATTCCTGAAATTTTGTTAACTTTATCAATATCAATTTCTGGGAAAATGATTTGCTCTAAAACTCCAAGGTTATAGTTACCTCTACCATCGAATCCAGTAGCTTTGATACCACTAAAATCTCTTACACGTGGTAAAGCTGAAGTAATAAGTCTATCTAAAAACTCATACATTCTTTCTCCACGCAAAGTAACTTTTGCTCCAATAGGCATTCCTTTTCTCAATTTGAAAGACGCAACGTCTTTCTTAGAGATTGTAGAAACTGCTTTTTGTCCAGTGATCTTAGTTAATTCATCAACTGCATAGTCAATTAATTTTTTATCAGATACAGCTGCACCTACTCCACGGCTCAAAACGATTTTTTCAAGTTTAGGAACTTGCATTACGTTTGTGTATCCGAATTCTTCTTTAAGAGCAGAGATTACTCTACTCTTATATTCTTCTTTTAATCTAGGTATATACGCCATTACTATAGTACTTGATTAGATTTTTTTGAAAATCTTACTTTCTTATCTCCTTCAACTCTTACACCTACTCTAGTTGTTTCCTTAGTTTTAGGATCAATTAAAGAGATATTAGAAATTTGAATAGGAGCTTCCTTCTTAACGATTCCTCCTTGAGGGCTTTTAGCACTTGGTTTTGTATGTTTCGAAACCATGTTAACTCCTTCAACAATCGCTTTGTTTTTCTCACGGTCAACACGTAATACTTTACCTTCAGCACCTTTATGGTCTCCAGCAATTACTCTTACAATGTCACCTGATTTTATTTTTAGCTTTATCATCTTATAACGAATTAAAGCACTTCTGGTGCTAATGATACAATTTTCATGAATTGTTTTTCACGAAGTTCTCTTGCTACCGGACCAAATACACGAGTTCCTCTCATTTCTCCTGCAGCGTTCAAAAGAACACATGCATTGTCATCGAAACGGATATAAGAACCATCAGCTCTTCTCACTTCTTTTTTGGTACGTACAACAACTGCAGTTGAAACAGCTCCTTTTTTAACGCTTCCGTTAGGAGATGTATCTTTAATAGATACTACAATCTTGTCACCAACAGAGGCATACCTTCTTTTGGTACCTCCTAAAACACGGATAGTTAAAACTTCTTTAGCTCCTGTGTTATCTGCTACTTTTAGTCTTGATTCTTGTTGTACCATAATTATTTAGCTCTTTCTAGGATTTCAACCAATCTCCAACATTTTGACTTACTTAAAGGACGCGTTTCGCTAATTCTTACAGTATCTCCTATGTTACAGTCGTTTGTTTCGTCATGTGCAACAAATTTCTTTGTTTTCAATACGAACTTACCATATAATGGGTGTTTTACTTTAGTAACCTGTGCAACAACAATAGATTTATCCATTTTGTTTGAAGTTACAACACCAATTCTTTCTTTTCTTAAATTTCTTTTTTCTTCCATCTTTCGCAGATTACAATTATTGCACCTCTCTTTTAGTAAGCTCTGTAGCCAATCTCGCAACTGTTCTTCTTAAACTTCTAATTTGAAGTGGATTTTCAATTGGAGATATTGCATGAGCCATTTTTAGGTCAGCATATGTTTTCTTAGCTTGGCTAAGATTTTCTTGCAACTGTGCTGCAGAAAGATCTTTTATTTCTGATTGTTTCATAATAATATAAGATTATGCTTCGAAATCTCTAGCAACAACGAATTTAGTTTTTACTGGTAGTTTTTGAGCTGCAAGACGCAAAGCTTCTTTTGCAACTGATAATGGAACCCCACCAACTTCAAACATGATTCTTCCGGGTTTAACAACAGCTGCCCAATATTCAACGGCACCTTTACCTTTACCCATACGTACCTCAAGAGGTTTCTTAGTGATTGGTTTGTCTGGAAATATTTTGATCCATAATTGTCCCTCTCTTTTCATGAAACGAGTAGCTGCGATACGAGCTGCCTCGATTTGACGTGAAGTAAGAAACATACCATCTTCATGAACAGATTTAATACCAAACATTCCATTAGAAAGTTCATGCCCTCTTTGAGAGTTCCCTTTCATTCTACCTTTTTGTACCTTACGGTATTTTGTTCTTTTAGGCTGTAACATTTTTCTTTAATTTAAAAATTACTTTCTTTTACGAGCGTCTGGTTTTCCTCCTTTTGAGAAGTTAGATTTACCACGAGGAGCATCTCCACCTTTTCCACCAGATTGTTTTTTGTCCATTCCAGCAAGCGGAGAAAGATCTCTCTTTCCGTAAACTTCACCTTTCATGATCCACACTTTGATACCCATTCTACCGTAAGTAGTATGTGCTTCAGCAAGTGCATAATCAATATCGGCTCTGAAAGTTGACAAAGGAATTCTTCCTTCTTTGAAACCTTCTGAACGCGCCATCTCTGCACCATTCAAACGACCAGAAATCAAAACTTTGATACCTTCAGCGTTCATACGCATAGAAGCAGCAATAGCCATTTTGATTGCACGTCTGTAAGAAATGCGGCTTTCGATTTGACGAGCGATACTTGTTGCAACTAAATAAGCATCTAACTCAGGTCTTTTAATTTCAAAGATGTTAATTTGAACCTCTTTGTCTGTAATTTTCTTAAGTTCTTCTTTTAACTTGTCTACCTCTTGCCCACCTTTTCCGATAATGATACCAGGTCTAGCAGTAGTGATAGTAACGGTTACAAGTTTCAAAGTTCTCTCGATGATTACTTTTGATACACTAGCTTTTGATAAACGAGCATGTACATACTTTCTGATTTTGTGATCTTCAGCTAATTTATCGCCGTAATCATTTCCACCATACCAGTTAGAGTCCCATCCTCTGATGATACCAAGTCTATTTCCAATTGGATTTGTCTTTTGTCCCATCTTGTATTAATTTGCTTGTGTGTTATTAATAGCTCCTAACACGATTGTTACGTGATTTGAACGTTTTCTAATTCTGTGTGCGCGACCTTGTGGAGCTGGACGAAGTCTTTTCAACATCATTCCACCATCTACTCTAATCTCTTTAACAAATAATCCAGCTTCTTCTAAATTACCTTCACTATTTTTTTGCTCCCAGTTGTTGATTGCAGATAATAATAGTTTTTCTAATTTTCTTGATGCTTCTTTAGAACTGAATCTTAAAATGTTAAGTGCTCTTTCTACCTTCTGACCTCTTACCAAGTCCGCTACTAAGCGCATTTTTCTAGGTGAAGTAGGGCAGTTATTCAATTTTGCGAAAGCAATAGACTTATTAGCCTCTTTTCTCGCATCTGCTGTTTCTCTTTTACGAACTCCCATTGCTTCTTATTTTTTACCTTTATTTTTTGCTCCAGCATGACCTCTAAAAGATCTAGTTGGTGAAAATTCTCCTAATTTGTGACCTACCATGTTTTCTGTTACGTAAACTGGTACAAACTGACGACCGTTATGAACTGCGATTGTTTGTCCAACAAAGTCAGGAGTAATCATAGAAGCTCTAGACCAAGTCTTTACCACTCCTTTATTTCCACCTGCGATGTTTTCTTCAACTTTCTTTTCTAACTTATAATGAACGAAAGGTCCTTTTTTTAATGAACGTGCCATATCTTAATTATTTCTTTCTACGTTCTACGATATACTTACTACTCGGATTTTTCTTAGAACGAGTTCTATAACCTTTAGCTGGTACTCCATTTCTTGAACGTGGATGTCCACCAGAAGAACGACCTTCTCCACCACCCATCGGGTGATCAACAGGGTTCATTGCAACAGGTCTTGTTCTAGGTCTTCTTCCTAACCATCTAGTTCTACCTGCTTTTCCAGATACTACTAATTGGTGGTCTGAATTAGATACTGCTCCAATTGTAGCCGAACAAGTCAACAAGATTAATCTTGTTTCTCCTGATGGCATTTTAATTGTAGCATATTTTCCATCTCTTGCCATTAATTGAGCAAATGTTCCTGCAGAACGAGCAATAACCGCTCCTTGTCCAGGTCTCAATTCGATACAAGAAATTACAGTTCCTAGTGGAACTTTACTTAAAGGCAATGTATTACCAATTTCTGGTTGAGCTTCAGCACCAGAAACTAATTTCTGACCTACTTTCAATCCATTTTGAGCAATTACATAAGTTTTCTCTCCATCAGCATAAGCTAATAAAGCAATAAATGCAGTTCTGTTTGGATCGTACTCAATTGATTTCACTGTAGCTGGAATTCCATCTTTAGTTCTTTTGAAATCAATAATACGATATCTCTGCTTGTGACCACCACCCGTATAACGCATGGTCATCTTTCCTTGACTATTTCTACCTCCAGAGTTTTTTATCGGCGCTATCAAAGAGCGTTCCGGCTTATCAGTTGTAATGGCGTCATAACCATTCACAACTCTAAATCGCTGACCTGCGGTAATAGGTTTTAATTTTCTTACTGACATTGTTATATCTTAGATATTGTTGTAAAAATCAATTGTTTCTCCTTCTTGTACTTGTACAATTGCTTTTTTGTAAGCATTTGTCTTTCCACTGATTAAACCACTTTTAGTGTATTTTGTAGTTCTATCTGGTCTTACGTTAATGGTGTTAACACTCAAAACAGTTACTCCATAAGCAGCTTCTACAGCTTTCTTAATCTCAACTTTATTTGCTTTTTTGTTAACAACAAATCCGAAGCGGTTTAAAACTTCACTTTCTTTGGTTACTTTTTCCGTTACTATAGGTTTAATTATGATACTCATATCCTATTATTTACTTAAATTTTCTTCAATTACCTCCAAAGAACTCTCCAAAAGCACTAAATTATTAGCATTTAAAATAGCGTAAGTACTTAATTCTGAACTACTTACAACATTAGAAGCTTTTAAATTGCGTGACGACAAATATACATTTTTATTGGTATCACCCAACACAAATAATGATTTTTTATTTTCTAACTCTAAAGCTTTCAAAACGTTAATGAAATTTTTAGTGTTTGGTGTTTCAAAATTAAAGTCTTCAAGAACAATTATGTTTGACTCTTTTGCTTTAATTGAGAAAGCAGATTTTCTCGCCAATCTTTTCAAGTTCTTATTCAATTTGAATGAATAACTTCTTGGTCTTGGTCCAAAAACCGTTCCACCACCTTTAAACAATGGATTTTTTGCACTACCCGCACGAGCAGTACCAGTTCCTTTTTGTTTTTTTATCTTACGAGTACTTCCCGCTACTTCAGCTCTTTCTTTAGCTTTGTGCGTTCCTTGACGTTGGTTAGCAAGATATTGCTTTACATCAAGATATACTGCGTGATTGTTTGGCTCTATACCAAATACTGAATCAGAAAGTTGAACTTTTCTTCCAGTATCTTTTCCGTTGAAATCTAATACTTTTGCTTCCATTACTTCTGAATGATTACATAAGAGTTGTTATGACCAGGAACACATCCTTTAATAACAAGTAGGTTCTTATCAGCCACTACTTTTAAAACTCTAAGGTTTTGAACTTTTACATTGTCTCCTCCCATTCTTCCAGCCATACGCATTCCTTTGAATACTCTAGATGGATAAGAAGAAGCTCCCACAGAACCTGGCGCTCTTAAACGGTTATGTTGACCATGAGTTGCTTGACCAACACCACCAAAACCGTGACGTTTAACAACACCTTGAAAACCTTTACCTTTAGACACACCTTGTACATCTACAAACTCTCCTTCAGCAAAAATAGAAACATCAATAAGATCTCCTAATTTTTGTTCAGTTGCAAATTCCTTGAATTCAACGACTTTTTTCTTAGCAACAGTTCCCGCTTTTTTAAAGTGACCTAAAGCCGCTTTTGTGGAATGTTTCTCGTTTTTGTCATCGAAACCAAGTTGCAACGCTTCGTACCCGTCAACACCTTTGGTTCTGACTTGGGTAACAACACATGGACCTGCCTCAATAACAGTACAAGGAATATTCTTCCCGTTCTCATCAAAAAGACTAGTCATGCCGATTTTTCTACCAATTAACCCAGACATAAATATTAATTATTAATTATTAAATATAAAAACAGAACACATTCGTTTAAGTGAAGCTGTTTTTTAAAGTGGTGCAAAAGTATAACTTATTTACACACAATCCAAAAAAACTTTTCACTTAAACAAAGTGCTCTAATTTACTCTTGAAAAAAAACTTAAACTTTGATTTCTACTTCAACTCCACTAGGTAATTCTAATTTCATTAAAGCATCGATAGTTTTAGATGAAGATGAATAAATATCAATTAATCTCTTATATGACATTACTTCAAATTGCTCTCTTGCTTTTTTGTTTACGTGCGGAGAACGCAATACTGTAAACAATTTTTTGTGAGTTGGCAAAGGAATTGGCCCTGTTACCACTGCTCCGGTAGTCTTAACCGTTTTTACAATCTTTTCAGCAGACTTGTCTACCAACATGTGATCGTAAGATTTTAATTTTATTCTGATTTTTTGACTCATTTTCTTAAAGATTAAGCGTTTCCTTTTGCTTTTTTGATTACTGCTTCTGAAATATTAGAAGGTGTCTCTGCATAATGAGAGAATTCCATTGTAGAAGTTGCTCTACCAGAAGACAATGTTCTTAATGTTGTAACATAACCAAACATTTCTGATAAAGGCACATCTGCTTTAATAGTTTTAGCACCATTTCTATC
>NCET01000341.1 GCA_002280815.1 Flavobacteriales bacterium 32-34-25
TTAATTAAGGCATTCATCATTTCCATCGAATTTTGAACATGCACATTATCATCGGCACTACCGTGAATCAAAAGGTATTTTCCTTTTAACTGACTCGCAAAATTAATTGGAGAATTGTCATCATATCCTTTTGGATTTTCCTGTGGTGTTTGCATGTATCTTTCGGTGTAAACTGAATCATAATAGCGCCAATTAGTAACTGGAGCAACTGCAATTGCCATTTTAAAAATATCATTTCCTTTCAAAATACAATTCGAAGCCATAAATCCACCGTAAGACCAACCAAATATTCCTATTCTGGATTTGTCTACATAAGGATAATTTCCAATAACTTTTGCCGCATCAATTTGATCTTCTACTTCATATTTCCCTAGTTGTAATTGTGTTACTTTCTTAAATTCGGCACCTTTAAAACCCGTTCCTCTACCGTCAACACAAACTACAATATAGCCTTGTTGCGAAAGCATTAAACACCAATAATCATCCAGAGAATTCCATTTATTAGCCACTTGTTGCGAACCCGGACCAGAATATTGCGTCATAAAAACAGGATATTTTTTAGCCGAATCAAAATCTTTTGGTTTAATAATCCAGGCATTCAATTCGTTTCCTTTCTCGGTTTTTAAAACAAAAAATTCTTTTGTTGGCAAATTATATTCTTTCAATCGGTTTACCAAAGCCGCATTATTTTCAATTACTTTCAACTCTTTCCCTGATTTCACTTCATTCAAAGTATAAGTAGTAGGCTGATTCACGCTTGAAAAAGTACGAATATAGTAATCGAAATTTGGACTAAAAGTCGCTTCATTAGTTCCTAATTCATTAGATAATGTCTCTTTATTTTTTCCATTCAAAGCTATTTTATACACGCCTCTGTTAATAGAACCGTTTTCGGTGGATTGAAAAAACGCTGTATTGTTTTTTTCGTCTAGCCCATAAAACTTTGTGATTTCCCAATTTCCTTTGGTAACTTGATTCTTTAATTTTCCCGTTTTATCATAATAATAGATATGATTAAAACCGTCTTTTTCACTGGTCCAAATAAAACTATTGTCTTTTAGAAAAGTAAGATTATCGGTAACATCAATATAAGCTTTGTCCTTTTCATTTAAAACCACTTTTTTAGCCGCTGAATTTCCATCAATAAAAAGCAAGTCTAAATTATTTTGATGACGATTTAAAAGCTGAGCTGATAATACATTGACATCATTGGTCCATTTGATTCTAGCAATATAAAAATCCGAATAATTACTCAAATCTACCGTTTTAGAATCTTTCGACCCAACATTATAAATATGCAAAGAAACCTCCGAATTTTTCTCGCCTGCTTTGGGATATTTAAAAGTCTGATTGGCAGGATACAATTGTTGACCGAAAACATTCATTGAAAACTCAGGAACTTCCGATTCATCAAATCGAATAAAAGCTATTTTTTTGCTATCGCTTGACCAATCAAAAGCGCGGACAAAAGCAAATTCTTCTTCGTAAACCCAGTCGCAAATTCCGTTGATAATCGCATTTTTCTTTCCATCAGTCGTAATCTGCGTGGTCGTTTTTGAAGCTATATCGTAAACATATAAATTGTTTTCTCTGGCAAAAGCAATCTTACTTCCATCAGGAGAAAAAGTAGGTTCCTGAATTTGGAAATCAAATAACGGAGTCAATTCCTTTTTCGAAATATCATACAAATAATAATTAGCAGTAAAAGAATGACGGTAAATAGGACTGGAATTACAGGCCAACAACAGCATTTTTTCATTCGAATCAAAAGTATAACCATCAATCGCTGGCATATCTTTATGATTTTTAGAATCAATAATGGTGGCTGTTTTTTGTAAACTGGCAAAATCATACAAATCAATTTGCGTAGACTTTGCCTGATAATTGTAATTTAAAACTGTGTATTGATTGGACTTTTTTAACGAATGTAATTCATACATATTCTGAGTTTGATACATCCCGCTATAAATAGATTCAACGGTTATTTTTTGTTGTCCAAAAACAACCATACTCAACAAAAACAAAACGAAGGAAAGCAGCTTATGATTCATAATTTATGGGTTCGAATAAAATGAATTCAATTATAACAAAAAAACAGCAATTATCTCACACTTAATTGATTTAAATGCAACTAACAAAATAACAACAATCCCATTTATTGACAGTAAATTAATGGCAAATAAAAAGCTGAAAACGTATCTTTGCGCCTCATTACATTATAATCTATTGAAAATGAATAAAGCCGTAGCAGGATTCTCTAAACTATCAAAAGAAGAAAAAATAAACTGGATTGCCACAACTTACTTTTCAAATCCGGAAAATGCCATCCAATTATTAAAAAAATACTGGAATAGTGACGAAAAACTCCAAAAACTACATGACGAATTTATAGAAAACACTATTAGCAATTTCTATATTCCGCTGGGTGTTGCTCCTAATTTTTTAATTAACGACAAGTATTTCACCATTCCGATGGCGATTGAAGAAAGTTCGGTGGTTGCTGCAGCTTCTAAGTCGGCTAAATTTTGGGCAAGTCGTGGCGGTTTTAAAACTACGGTAATCAATACCGAAAAAATTGGTCAGGTTCATTTTCTGTTTAAAGGCGATATTTCTAAACTGGAATTATTTTTTGTAGAAACCAAAGCTAAATTTTTCTCAGAAACAGAAAATATCACTAAAAATATGCAACAACGCGGTGGTGGAATTCTAGACATTACACTAGAAGACAAAACCCAGTTATTGCCCAATTATTTTCAGCTTCATGCTACTTTTGAAACTAAAGACAGCATGGGTGCAAACTTTATCAACTCCTGTTTAGAGCAATTTGCCAATATCTTAAAAACGGAAGCTCAGGCTTACGAAATATTTACCGAAGAAGAAAAAAACATCGAAGTAATCATGAGTATTCTTTCGAACTATGTTCCTAATTGTATTGTGAGAGCCGAAGTTTCATGCCCTGTAGAAGATTTGATAGAAAAACACATTACGAATCCGCAGGTATTTGCGGAACGTTTTGTTCAGGCGGTACAAATTGCCGAAGTAGAACCTTTTCGTGCTGTAACGCACAACAAAGGCATCATGAACGGAATTGATGCTGTTATTTTAGCCACCGGAAATGATTTTAGAGCCGTAGAAGCCGGAGTTCATGCTTATGCTGCCAAAGCCGGTCAATACAGCAGTTTGTCTCACGCTAAAATAGAAAACGGAATTTTCAGTTTTTGGCTTGAAGTACCATTAGCATTAGGAACTGTTGGCGGATTGTTAGAAATGCTCGAAAATCCATCGGCTAGTGAATTAATGGAAATTGTTGCTGTTGCAGGATTAGCACAAAATTTTGCTGCTTTGCGTTCCTTAACAACCACAGGTATCCAGGACGGTCACATGAAAATGCACCTGAATAATATCCTAAATCAATTTGAAGCCACCGCAGAAGAACGTCATTTGGTACAAAAACACTTCAAAAATCATGTGGTATCACACAGTGGCGTGGTAAACTTTATTGAAAGTCTGAGGAAATAATTATAGTAGAACGAATTCTAATTCAATTTGGAAATGGATACAAAAAAAACATTTTACAGCAACGGTAAATTATTAATTACCGCTGAATATTTGGTTTTAGACGGCGCTAAAGCATTTGCATTACCTACTAAATTTGGACAAAATTTAATTATTGAAGAAGGCGACTATCAAGAAATAAAATGGACCAGTTATGATGCTGATGGAAGCATTTGGTTTGAAGAGGAAATTCTTTTTTCGGAAATAAAAGAACCTAAAAATCTCGAAGTTGAATCCATAAAAAATACTTTAATACAAATTCTGCACGAGTCCTACCTTTTAAATCCTGTCTTCCTAAATCAGGAAAAAGGATA
>NCET01000023.1 GCA_002280815.1 Flavobacteriales bacterium 32-34-25
ACAAATTAATAATTCAAATAAACCACAAATTATAACCTTGTCTGATGGAAGTTCAGTGTTATTACAACCAAAAAGTAAATTAAGTTACCCTAAAATTTTTATAGGTAATGAGCGAAAAGTGTATTTATCTGGAGAAGCTTTTTTTGAAATTAGCAAAAATCCTAAAAAACCGTTTTTTGTTCATGCTAATGAGGTTGTCACTAAAGTGGTGGGAACTAGTTTTCGAATCAAAGCGTATGCAGATCAATCTGATGTAGAAGTTTTAGTTCGAACAGGAAAGGTAAGAGTAAATTCAGAAAAAGCAATTCGAAATTCATCTCAAAATGAAATTGTGTTGTTGCCTAATCAGGCACTGCGTTTTACTAGAAAAAATCAAACTTTTAATAAAATTACCGATATTACTTTGGATAAATCCATTAGTAGTTCGGTTCGAACAATTGAACAACTGAGTTTTGAATTTACAGATATTCCTGTCTCACAGATTTTTAAAACGATAGAGCAAGCTTATTCGGTAGAAATAGATTTTCCTGAACAAGAATTGCTAAGATGTCATTTAACCACTTCATTAAGTGATCAACCTTTGCCAGAAAAATTAAAGATTATTTGTAAAAGTATTGGCGATAATTCGAGCTACACAATGAATGGAAATCAAATCACGATTTTGTCTAAAGGATGTAATTAAAATAAATTTTGCCTATGTAATAAAATAAAAAAAAGCGTCGAAATGCTGCAACATTATCGACGCCTTATGCCTCATTCTCACTCTGCAAAGTGGGTTTGAAATGTTTCTTGAATACCCTTAAAGCAGTATTAATCAACACAAACCAAAATTATGAAAAAAACCGTAGTAAAACAACGATTACTAATCCGACTCATGAAGATGACATTGTACCAATTTATTTTAGCGCTAGTTTTTTCGAGTGTAACCATGGCGAATAGCTTAAATGGACAAGGAAAACTGGATACAAAAGTTACGATTTCTATAACAGATGTAAATTTGAATAAAGCTTTGGCTGAGTTAGGAAAAACAGCAGATGTTAAGTTTTCGTACAATTCAAGAATGATTGCCTTTGATCAAAAGGTAAGTGTTAACGCCCACAATGAGTTATTGTCTAATGTACTATACCGTATATTAAAACCACTTAATATCAGTTATAGCGTTGTTAGCAATCAAATTGTATTACAAAAAGGAAGCACAAAAAAAAATGATGAAGTTTCGGGTGCTCAACAAGAACAAAAAACACTCACAGGCGTAGTGCTTGACGCAGCTGGTCTTTCTCTTCCTGGAGCAAGTGTAGTAGAAAAAGGGACAAATAATAGCGTTTCAACTGATATGGATGGAAAATTCACCATTAGAGTTGATAATGGTGCTAAAATTTTAGTTGTTTCTTATATTGGTTTTGACAATATGGAAATTCTCATTAGCAATAAAACTGATTTTAAAATTACTTTGAAAGAATCTTCACAAAATTTAGAAGAAGTAGTTGTTATTGGTTATGGTACGCAGCGAAAAGAAGCTGTTACGGGGTCTGTGGCCTCAATTGGAGGCGAAGCCTTGAATGAAGTTGCAGCAGTAAACGTTACGCAAGCATTGCAAGGTAGGTTGCCTGGGGTGGAGTTGTCTCAGACTTCCTCTAAACCTGGAGCAGCAATGCAAATTCGTATCAGGGGTACTAGATCCCTAACAGGGAGTAATGATCCTTTGATTGTTCTTGATGGTATTCCATTTGCGGGATCTATAGGCGATATTAGTCCAGTTGATATTAAATCTGTTGATATTTTGAAGGATGCCTCTGCAACTGCAATTTATGGTTCTCGTGGAGCTAATGGTGTAATTTTAATCACTACCAACAAAGGACGTAAGAACCAAAAAGCAAAATTTAGTTATAACGGCTTTGGCGGAGCTAAAGATGTTTTTGCTAAATACGATATGATGAATGGTGATCAGTTAGCTGCACTTCGCGATTATGCGGGGGTATATCCAGCTGATGGAGTGGATGAGATTCGAGGAACAAATACAGATTGGCAAGATATGTTATATGGTTCAGGACAAATGATCAGTCATGATGTAAGTGTTTCTGGTGGAACTGAATTTGGTTCCTATAATGCTGGTATTGGATATTATAAAGAAGAAGCTGTTTTGCCTGGTCAAAGATACGAAAGGTTCAATTTAAGAGCAGGTACAGATCAACAAATTAATAATTCTATTCGCGTAGGTTTTACAACTAATAGTAATTATGCTATAACAAATGGGGACAATATAGGTGCTTATGCTGCTCTAGCGGGTTCTCCAATAGCTAATCCATACAATGAAGATGGCTCATTAAAAAGAGTTGTTTCGTCTGCTGCAGATGATCAGTGGGTTTACACAAGACAAACTATTAATGGTTTAGGAGAGTCGTATGTAAATTTGAATAGAGCATTTAGCTCTTATAACAATATTTTTGGTGAGGTAAAGATTCCTGGAGTTGATGGCTTAAAGTACAGAATCAATACGGGTTTGAATTTTCGTATGTCTAATAATGGTTATTATGAAGGAGCAGGTGTTTTTGACGTAAACCCGATTACTTTATCCAATGCTTCCATTAGAAACGAAATGTCAACGCAGTGGGTAATAGAGAATTTATTGAGTTATGATAAAACTTTCGCCGATAAACATACCATTAACTTTGTTGGATTGTATTCTAACGAACAATTTACCTCTAATACTTCTTCTATTTCTAGAAATGGAATTACTTCTGATGCTTTTCAGTTTTACAACTTAGGACAGAGTGAGGAAGAAGCTGTAATCAACCCTGCGAATCAAGATTATACCCAATGGGGATTGACTTCCTATATGGCAAGGTTAATGTACTCTTATGATAATCGTTATTTTGTTTCAGCTACCTTACGTTCTGATGGGTCTTCCAGATTAGCGCCAGGTAATAAATGGGTTACTTATCCAGCTGTTTCAGCGGGTTGGACAGTTTCAAATGAATCTTTTATGAAGAATGTATCTTCTATAAATATGTTGAAATTGAGAGCTGGATATGGTCAAACTTCTAATCAGGCTGTAACACCATATCAAACTCTAGGATCTTTAAGCACAAGACCTTATAATTTTGGTTCTACCAATTTAACTGGAGTTTATGTTACGCAATTGCCTAATCCAGCTTTAGGATGGGAATTTTCTACCACATGGAATTATGGAATTGATTTTGGAATTCTAAACAATCGTATTTCTGGTACTATTGAGTATTATAAAACCAATACTAAAGATTTACTGCAAAGAGTTAATTTACCTGTAACATCGGGTGTGAGTAATTATGTGGCAAACGTTGGTACAACTGAAAATAAGGGGTATGAACTTTCATTAACGGGTGTGATTCTAGATAATCCAAAGGGATTAAATTGGACAGTTGGTTTGAATCTTTATACTAACAGAAATAAATTGGTTTCTTTGGCATCGGGTGCTTTGAGGGATACGAACAACTCTTGGTTTGTGGGTTATAATATCAATTCTATTTTTGATTATGAAAAAGTTGGACTTTGGCAACAAGGTGATCCTCACATGTCAATCTTAGAGGGAGTAACCGATATTTCAAATGTTCCTGGTACAATTAAAGTGAAATATACAGGTGATTTTAATTCTGATGGTTCTCCTACACGAGCTATTAATGCTAGCGATAGACAAATTATTGAAACAGACCCAGATTTTCAAGGAGGTTTTAATACTAACTTGTCTTACAAGGGATTTGATTTTTCAGCTGTTGGAGCCTTTAAAAGCGGCGGTGTTTTAATTAGTACCCTTTACGGAAGCAATAGTTATTTGAATTTATTAAATGGCCGTAGAGGTAACGTAAATGTAGATTATTGGACACCAGATAATACAGATGCAGATTTTCCTAACCCAAAAGGATTGCGTTCAGGAGATAATCCAAAATATATGTCAACTATGGGTTATTTTGATGCCTCTTATATGAAAATTAGAGCGATGACTTTAGGTTATACTTTGGAACAAGAGTTTATTAAAGATTTAGGTATTGATAAATTAAGAGTCTATTTCACGGCACAAAATCCATTTGTATTCTTCTCTCCGTACCACAGAAGATCGGGTATGGATCCTGAAACAAATTCACTTGGTAATGAAAACCAAGCAGTTACTTCATACAATAGTAGGTTTTTAGTTATTGGTACTAACACACCATCAACACGTAACTATTTATTTGGACTTAACTTAACATTTTAATACAAAGAATCATTATGAAACGATATATTTTTAAAAATTTAGTATTAGGGTCTTTAGCCTTGCTTTCGGTAGCAGCTTGTTCTGATATATTAGAAGAAAAACCACATGATTTTTATGAGCCAGGTTACTTTAGAACAGAGCAAGGAGTTTTACAAGGTTTAACCTCGCATTATGCGAACTTACGTAACATGTACGGCCAAGCTTATTTTTATAATGCTTGTCAGACAGGAACTGATGAAGCTACTTATGCACAAAGTGCTGATGGGAATTTTAGAGACCACGATTTGTCGGGAGTAGGGATAATAAATCCAAATTCAAGTCGCTCTGATGTTTTGTGGAATAATTCATTTAGTGACATTAACACAGCAAACGGAATTATTGAAAATGGTGCGTCTGTAGGTGTTGCTGGTAGTCTTATTGCTGAGTCTAAGTTTTTTAGAGGGCTTGATTATTTTTTGTTGGTACAAACTTTTGGAGGAGTTCCTTTAGATTTAGGTTCTGGTGAATTAAGGTTTAACAGTACGCCATCTAGAACTTCGGTTAGAAATACAGTTCCTGAAGTTTATACAAAAGCCGTATTTCCTGATTTACTATCTGCCATTAGTGAATTGCCAAATGCACCTAGATTGACAGGTACTGCTACAAAAACATTGGCTCGTTTGATTTTAGCCAAGGCCTATCTAACTTATGGGTGGTGGTTAGAGAATCCTAATAACATCCCAACCTATCCTGAAACATCAAGAGTTGATCCTGATGGACATGATGCTCAGTGGTATTTTCAAAAAGCATATGATGTAGCCTTAGAGGGAATTAATAATCCTGGTTCTTATGCTTTACAAGAATATTTTTATGATGTTAACTTAGGTTCTAATGATCGTAACAAAGAGTTGATGCTTTTTGCTGATCATACTCAGTCTAGCGAGTTTTACAACGGTGGAAGTCTTAGTTTTGGAAGTGGTGGTGCTCCGGATAATTTTGCTGGTTGGATGGTTACTTGGAATTATACGGCCATGAGAAGTAAAAACAGTGCAGGTGCTTCAGTTAGTTCTGTTCAAAGAGAAGCCAATCAATTTTTAGGACGTCCTTGGACTAGAATGGCTCCGCCAATTGAAGTTTTTACCAATACATTTGCGGATAAAATCAATGATTCTCGTTATGATGGAACCTTTACCACGGTGTATCGTGGAAACTGGAATTTATTAGGCACCGGTCTTACTGATGTTGCTACGTTGTTTAACGCTAATGGATTGCCAGTTCAGCCTGGAGATGCCATTTTAACTTTTCTGAATCAAGAGCCCATAACTCCAATCGTTTACCCTTCTGGGAAAGGAGATAGTGGTATTGGTGCGGGTGTTTTGCCAGGAAGAGCTGATTATGTAGTTTCTCCAAGTGGTATTAGTAGAATAGTTTATCCAGGTTTTTGGAAATTAGGGCCTTATCGTACGGATAATGCAGGAGGCTTAGGGCAGCCAAATGCGGGTAGTACGAGACCTTTTCCTATTGCTAAATTTTCTGAACTCTATTTTGTAGCAGCAGAAGCGGCGGTTAAAGGTGCTACTGGAAATCTTACAGCAAGAAACCTTATAAATGTAATTCGTGCTAGAGCCGGTAAATGGCGTATGGATAATAACGGCAGAATGGTTAAAAATCAAGACAATAGTGCTGCAATGACAACAGCAACACCATCAGTCATTACTATAGATTATATTTTGAGTGAGCGTTCACGTGAGTTTTTTGGAGAAGGATACCGTTGGTATGATTTAGTGCGTACACAAAGATGGAATGCGCTTGCAGGGACTTACTCCATTGGTGGTTTGAATTATGGAGATCACACTCCACAAACTTTTACAAGAACAATAGAGCCATATCATTATTTAAGACCTATTCCTCAAGGACAGATTGATGGAATGTTTGGTACTGCTGCTGAAAAAACAGCCTACCAGAATCCTGGATATAACAATTAAAATAATAGTTTTTTCTTTATGAAATTGCCCGTGAATTATTATTTCACGGGCAATTTTTTTATAATTAATTTATCCCTTGTTTTTATAAAATTATAGTCTAAATTAATAAATGTTTTTTTTACATTTGTTAATTCAGGGGATTCATTTTCTAAATTAAAGAATCTAATAAATATTATGGTATTAAAAAATCTTAAGAACAATCTTTGGGCAGTTACTTTGCTCACATTCACTGCCGCCGTTCATGGACAGTTTGGGCAATTGCAAAGTTTTCCTTTGTCATCTGTTCGTTTGTTAGAAAGTCCTTTTTTAGAGGCACAACAAACGGATATGAAATATATTTTAGAACTCGATGCTGATAGATTGTTAGCTCCGTATTTAAAAGAGGCTGGGATAACACCTTTAAAAGACAATTATGGCAATTGGGAAAATACGGGATTGGATGGTCACATTGGTGGACATTATCTTTCGGCTTTGTCAGAGATGTATGCTGCAACTGGGAACCAACAAATAAAAGAACGGTTGGATTATATGTTGGATTGGTTAGAAAAATGCCAATTGAAAAATGGAGATGGCTATATAGGTGGAGTTCCTGGGAGCAAGGCATTGTGGGCTGATATTGCTAAAGGTAAGATTGATGCAGGCGGTTTTTCTTTAAACGGAAAATGGGTGCCTTGGTACAATGTTCATAAGGTTTACGCAGGTTTGGTTGATGCTTACACATTAACGGGGAATAAAAAAGCTAAAAAAATGCTAATCCCATTATCCGATTGGTGTTTGAAATTAGTGGCTAATCTTTCGGATGACCAAATCCAATTAATGCTAAAAAGCGAGCATGGCGGAATGAACGAAGTTTTTGCTGATGTAGCCGTAATTACAGGCGATAAAAAATATTTGGTTTTGGCTGAAAAATTTTCGCATAAGACTATTTTAGATCCTTTGTTAAAAGATGAAGATAAGTTAAACGGGATTCATGCCAATACGCAAATTCCTAAGATAATCGGTTTTATGCGTGTTGCCGAAGTAGGTGGTGATGCAAAATGGGCTGACGCAGCTAACTTTTTTTGGAAAACAGTAGTCGAAAACAGAACCATTTCCATTGGAGGAAATAGCGTGAGAGAGCATTTTAATCCTTCGAACGATTTTTCGTCGATGCTGGAATCCAGAGAAGGTCCTGAAACCTGCAATAGTTACAATATGCTTAAATTGAGTAAGCATTTGTTTCTAGCGCATCCTGAGGCAAAATACATGGACTATTACGAGCGTACCACTTACAATCACATTTTGTCATCACAGCATCCTGAAGGAGGATTTGTGTATTTTACGCCTATCCGTCCGCGTCATTATCGTGTGTATTCTGAATCGCAGGAAGCTTTTTGGTGTTGTGTCGGTTCCGGTTTAGAGAATCACGGAAAATATGGTGAAATGATTTACGCACACGATGCAAACAATCTGTATGTAAATCTTTTTATTCCATCCACTTTAGAATGGAAAGAAAAAGGATTGAAGCTAACGCAAAATACCAAGTTTCCTTTCGAAGAACAATCGACTTTAACATTGGATTTGAAAAAAGCACAAAAGTTTGCTTTTAAGTTTAGATATCCTTCCTGGGTAACCAATGGAGAAATGAAAATTAAGGTAAATGGCAAAGAAGTAGCGATTGAAAAAGATGCGAATTCGTATGTTACGATTAATCGAAAATGGAAATCAGGAGATGTGATTTCTGTGGTTTTACCAATGCATAGTACTGCCGAACAACTTCCGGATAAATCAGCCTGGGTTTCTTTTGTACATGGTCCAATAGTTTTAGCAGCTGTTACTGGTGAGACGGATTTGGTAGGTTTAAGAGCAGATGGAAGCCGAATGGGACATATTGCCAGCGGACCAATTTATCCTATTGAAGAAGCACCAATGTTAGTTTCAAATTCGACTGATTTAGCACAGTCTTTAAAAGAAATAAAAAACAAACCGTTTACCTATTCAGCTTCGGATATTATATATCAGGAGCAATTCAAGAATTTGCAATTGGTGCCTTTTTTCCAAATTCACGATGCAAGATATATGTTGTATTGGCCTTATACGACAAAAGAAAAATTGCCTGAATTACAGGCTGCCATGAAAGAAAGAGAAGAGGCTAAAATGAAATTGGAGGCTATAACAGTAGATTTAGTTACTGCTGGAGAGCAGCAACCGGAAAACGATCATAATTTTAAAGGGGAACAAACCGATACTGGAATTTATAAAGAACTTCATTATAGAAATGGAAAAGGTTTTTTTAGCTACGAATTGAAAAACCCAAAACTGGAAGCTCGTAAATTAAGATTTACTTATTTTGGTTCAGATAAAAACAGAAATTTTGATGTATATATCAATTCAGTTTTAGTTGCTTCAATAACCATGGATGGAAAAGAAGGCAATCAGTTTATTGATAAAATAATTGAAATACCGGCTGAGGTTTTAAAAGCCAATGCAAAATTACTGGAAGTGAAATTTCAAGCGAAACCAAATTCGTCTATTACGGGTATTTATGAAGTACGATTGATGAAATAAATTAAAAAAAATAAACAAAAAATCCCAAATTCCAAATAATAAAAAATGGAATTTGGGATTTTTTACAAGTTCGACTTTCTCAAAAACCTATAAAAACAAAAAACCCGAATATTTCTATTCGGGTTTTGTGGTACCTCCAGTCCCGAGGCTTCGGGAGAACCAGGGACAATTATGTTTTTCTTTTGAGAAGAATATCTTTTAGAATTGATGGGTCGGCTATAATTTTACGATTAAAGGTTTTACTCTTCATTCTTTTAATGAAATTTTCAAGATAAATAGCTTCATCTTTATCAATGCAAATAAAACTTAAAACAACTTCCCAATCATTAGCAATTTTAGTAAAAGAATTAGAATAATAATGATTTTGATGTTTCAAAATTCGTTCATCAATATTGTTTGTTTCTCCAATATAGAATTTTTGAGATGATTCCGAAAAAAGAATATATAAGTAATGCATTTCAAAATATTTAAAAACAAAAAACCCGAATATTTCTATTCGGGTTTTGTGGTACCTCCAGGGATCGAACCAGGGACACATGGATTTTCAGTCCATTGCTCTACCATCTGAGCTAAGGTACCGTGCTTGTTGCGGGTGCAAATATAGAACCATTTTTAATATATCCAAAACATTTTTATGAAAAAATCTATTCGTACCTTCGCAACACCAAAAGTCAAAATATGATATTAACTGTTGATGTGGGTAATACCCGAATTAAAGCGGCTGTTTTTGAGGGTGATACCAATTTGGAGAGTTTTGTTTTTGATAAAATCGAGCTTAAAAAAAAGATTAAAAAAATTTTAGAAAAATTTGAAACCATAACTTGTTTGGTGGTTTCATCAGTTGGAGATGTCGGAAAACAATCTTTTTTAGCATTCGAAGATGAGGTTAAAGTTTATTTTGTTTCTCATGAAGATTCTTTTCCGTTTATCAATAATTATGGAACTCCAAAAACTTTAGGAATCGATCGCATGGTGCTGGCTGCGGGAGCTACTTTGTTATATCCCAATCAAAACCGATTGGTAATTGATGCGGGAACATGTATTACTTATGATTTTATTGATGAAAACAATGTGTATCAAGGCGGTGCCATTGCGCCAGGATTTAGATTACGTTATGAATCCTTGCATCAGTTTACAGCAAAATTACCCT
Source organism: Flavobacteriales bacterium 32-34-25 (assembly GCA_002280815.1). Taxonomy (GTDB): domain Bacteria; phylum Bacteroidota; class Bacteroidia; order Flavobacteriales; family Flavobacteriaceae; genus Flavobacterium. The sequence continues at coordinate 9,890 of NCET01000023.1, forward strand.
TGTTGACTTTGCAAAGTCCAGAAAGCTATGTGGGGAAATCAACCTCAGAATCCATCCACTCGGGTGTGGTAAACGGATTGGTCTATGAAATTGACGGTTTTATAGATGAATATAAGGCAGCTTGTAAAAATATTATCATAATTTTAACGGGTGGTGATGCAGAATTTTTGGCTAAACGATTAAAAAATACCATATTTGCCAATTCAAATTTCCTTTTGGAGAGTTTGAATCAAACATTTCAATATAAAATCAAAAATGATTAGAAAAATTATATCAAGCCTTTGCTTGCTTTTATCATTAGTATCTTTTGCGCAGGAAGGGACTTCGTCACCTTATTCTTTTTACGGAATTGGCGATGTACGATTTAAAGGAACAGTAGAAAGCCGTTCTATGGGTGGAGTTCAGGTGGAACAAGATAGTATTCATCTCAATTTAGATAATCCAGCTAGTTATTCTAGTCTTAAGTTGACCACTTTTACTGTTGGGGGAACTTATAATTTAACTACTTTAAAAAATGATTCTGATTCAGAACAAGCAAAAAGAACCACTTTTGACTACCTAGCAGTAGGATTGCCTATGGGTAAATTAGGGGTTGGTTTTGGTTTGATTCCATATTCTTCGGTAGGTTATAAAGTGTCTTCTGTTGAAAATGATGTTAATAATCGTAATTTTGCTACTGGAGGAATGAATAAAGCTTTTTTTGGTGCATCTTATAAAATTGCTCCAAATTTCACCTTGGGGGCTAATGTAGATTATAATTTTGGTCGAATTGAAACTACTAATTTGCAATTTGTAAATGGAGTTGTTACAGGAAGTCGCGAAATGTATAGAGCTAGTTTGTCTGGAGTAAACTTTAATTTTGGAGCCATGTATCAGGCTAAATTGAATAAAAAGTTGAGCTTGTACAGCAGTTTGAGTTATAAATTGGAAAGTAAGTTGTCTTCAAGTAACACACGAAATGTAGCAGCAGTAACATTTGCTTCTGGTTTTGAGGTTGGTTCGGTTCAAAATGCTGATGAAGAAGTTTTTGATGAAGAATTAACATTACCAAGTGAATTAAAAATTGGATTAGGAATTGGAGAGTCTAAAAAATGGTTGGTTGGAGCGCAAATTGTTTCGGCTAGTCAAGGCGATTTGGCTAATACTTACAATGCTAATCCTGATGTTTCCTATGAAAAGGCTATGAAATATAGCATTGGAGGTTATTTTATTCCTAACTACAATTCGTTTACTAGTTATGCTAAAAGAATTGTTTATAGAGCAGGTTTGAAATATGAGGATACTGGATTAGTAGTAAACTCAGAATCTATCAAAGATAAAGGATTGAGTTTAGGATTCGGATTGCCAGTTACAGGAAGTTTTTCTAATATTAATTTAGGTTTAGAATTAGGGAAACGAGGAACCACTGCTGCAGGTTTAGTTGAAGAAAATTATGTTAAAATTAGCGTAGGACTTTCGTTAAACGACAGATGGTTTGTTAAGAGAAAGTTTGATTAATATAATTGCTCAAGAGTAATAATTCCTATTTAGTATCACTTTGTCTATGTTTTTATTAAAAAAAGATAAACTGTTTCCAGTAGTCATGGCCTGTGCCGTGACTCTGTTTTTTGGGTGCGAAAGTAATTTTAAAAAAGTCCAACAGATTAATTTTGCTGAATTTACTCCAACAGGTGATGCTGATAACGTAAATTTAAAATATACCGATTCTGGTTTTATAAAAGCCGTTTTAGTGAGTTCTAAAATGTTAGATTATGCAGCGGTAGATTTTCCGTTTTCGGAATTTCCTAAAGGGATTAATGTTACTTTGTATGATAAAAATGCCAAGGAAACGCATGTAACTTCTAATTATGCTATTACTTACAAGCAAACAAATATTATTGATTTACAAGGAAAAGTAAAAATTGTTTCGCAAGACGGACAAATGTTAGAAACCGAACAATTGTATTACGATCAAAAAAACGAATGGTTTTTTACCGAGAAAAAGTTTAAATTTACGGATATGAAGGGTGCTTCTAACGGTCAGGGAATCGATTTTAGCAAAGATTTTAAAGTAATTAATTCCCAAAGAATAACCGGCGAAGTACTTTCAGCCGAATAAATATCAATTTTTATACTATGAGTTATTTAAAATATACACCTTACGTTTATTTAATATTAGCCGCTTTTTTTATTTATGATGCTATTATAAAATGGAATGATGAAACTGCAACTCCTATTTTGAGTCTTTTAATGGCTGGTTTGGGGATTTTTATGTTTTTCTTTAGAAAGAGATTCACTAAAAAAATGCAAGACCGCAACCATAAATCCTAATTTATGGAAATTAGTATTATAATACTATGTCTAATACTATCTGCCTTTTTTTCAGGGATGGAAATAGCATTCATCTCGTCTAATAAAATTTATCTTGAAATAGAAAAAAAACAAGATGGTTTTATTTCTAAAATTCTAACTAAACTTACCGAAAAACCGTCAAAATTTATAGCAGCTATGCTTATTGGTAACAATATAGCCTTAGTGGTTTACGGTTTTTTTATGGGCGATCTTTTGATGAGCTGGATACAATCTTTCAGCTATCCTTTTTCTGATTTTTTGAGTTTGTTTATTCAAACGATACTCTCTACATTGATTGTTTTAATTACGGCGGAGTTTTTTCCAAAGGTATTTTTCCAAATATATTCCAATACTTTAATTAAAATATTTGCTGTTCCTGCTTATGGCTTTTATTTGTTATTCTATTTTGTTTCCACGTTTTTAATTTGGATTTCCGATTTTATTTTGAAGAAATTTTTTAAAACAGAAGGCGACCAAATCCAATTGTATTTTTCCAAAATTGAATTGGGGAATTACATCACAGAGCAAATGAGTACCGTGGAAGATCATGAAGAAGTAGATTCGGAAATACAAATTTTCCAAAATGCTTTGGAATTTTCGGGTGTAAAAGCCCGAGATATCATGAGTCCTCGTACCGAAATTGTAGCTGTTGATTTGTACGATTCGGTAACTGAACTTAAAGAATTGTTTGTAGAAACAGGTTATTCTAAAATTGTAGTTTACGAGAATTCATTGGACGAAATTATCGGTTATGTACATTCTTTTGATTTGTTCAAAAAGCCAAAAAATATCAAGTCCGTAGTTATTTCTGTCGAATTTGTTCCAGAAACGATTTATATCAAAGACGTATTGGATTTGCTAATTAAAAAGCGAAAAAGCGTTGCGGTAGTTTTAGACGAATACGGAGGAACTTCGGGAATGATTACGATAGAAGATATTGTAGAGGAACTTTTTGGAGAAATTGAAGACGAACACGATTTAGATGAGGAATTAATCGAAAAGGAATTGGAAGAAGATGTCTATCTTTTTTCGGCGCGTTTTGATGTGGAGTATTTGAATCAAACCTATAAGTTGCAAATTCCCGAAAGCGATTCGTATGGAACATTGGGTGGTTTTATTGTTGATTTTACAAAAGAAATTCCTCAAATAGGCGATATTATTGTCATTGGGAATTATCATTTTGTGATTGAAGAAGCAACAAATAAAAAAATCGAATTAGTGAAAATGACCGTAAAAGAGTAAATTTTTTAGAAAAACAAAAAATCTTTTAAAATATAACGTTAGTTGTATTGTTATTAACTAGATAATTGTATTTTCGCAAACTGAATATAAAATTAACAACAATAAAAATGGCAGTTTTATCAAAAATTAGACAGCGTTCCGCTTTAATGATTGCAGTTATTGCATTAGCTTTATTTGCATTTATCATTGGCGATTTATTTAAAAGTGGAAGCTTTAGCAGTACCTCACAAGATGTAGGAAGCATCAATGGAAAAGATATTTCATTTGAGAGTTTTAGACTTAAAGTAAGTGATGTTGAAAAAAGTGGACAAGGAATCACTTCTACAGCAGCAGCTAATAGAGTTTGGGAACAAGAAGTTTCTGTGGCTTTATTATCTTCTGAATTTGATAAATTAGGATTGAGAGTTGGTGAAAAACACATTATAGAAATCTTAAAAGCAGATCAAAATATCGGACAAAATCCAATGTTTTTGAATGCTGCTGGAATGTTTGATTTGGCTAAGTTTAAAGAATACTTTAAAACTAATCCTGCGCAAGCTGAATATTTGAAACAAAGAGAAAAAGACGCTGAATTAAACGCAAAGTACCAAATTTACAGTACTTTGATAAAAGCAGCTTCTTATACTACTCAGGCTGAAGGGAAATTGAAATATGAAATGGAAGCGAATAAAGCTAACTTTTCTTATGTTGGAGCTTTGTATTCTTCAATCAAAGACAGTGATGTAAAAGTGACTGACGCTGAGATTTTAGAGTATATGAAAAAAAACGAAAAAGCATACAAAGCCGAAGAATCTCGTGCTGTTGAATATGTTTTAATTGAAGATAAGGCTTCTGCTGCTGATGTGGCTGAGGTTAAAACAAGAATCAATTCATTGTTGTCAGGAAGTGTGGTTTACAATCAAACAACTGGTAAAAATGATACTTTAGCTGGTTTTAGAACTACGGCTAATGCTATTGAATTTGTAAACTCAAATTCAGATGTTCCTTATGATTCTACTTATGTAGCTAAGAAAGATTTACCAGCTGTAGATGCTGACCAATTATTTAATTTGGCTCCAGGTGCAGTTTATGGTCCTTATGTTTTTGGAGATTACTACTGTATTTCAAAATCTTTGGGTAAAAAATTAGGTGTGAATGCTAAGGCAAGTCATATCTTAATTAGTTATGAAGGTGCTCAGGTTCCTAATCAAAAAGAGAAAAGAACTAAAGAAGAAGCTAAGATTAAAGCTGAAGAAATTTTAGCTCAGGTTAACGCTAATCCTGATGGATTTATGATGTTGGCATTCCAATATTCTGATGATTCATCTGCACAACAAGGTGGTGATTTAGGTTATTTTGGTCCAAACCAAATGGTAAAACCTTTTAACGATTTTGTATTCAATAGTAGTATTGGAACAATTGGTTTAGTAGAAACTCCTTTTGGATTCCACATTATCAAAGTTACAGATAAGCAAGACGGAATTCGTTTGGCTACAGTTGCTCAAAAATTAGAAGCATCTGAATCAACTTCTGATAAAATCTTTACTCAGGCAACTCAATTTGAAATGAAAGCTGCTGATAACGATTTTAACAAAACTGCTAAAGAAATGAAATTGACTGTTACTCCTGCGGTTTCAGTAAAAGCAATGGATGAGAATTTTGGAGCTTTAGGAAATCAAAGAGCTATTGTAAGATGGGCATTTGAAGATGATTCTAAAGTAGGTTCAGTAAAACGTTTTGAAGTAGCTAATGTAGGTCACGTAATTGCTATTGTTAAAAATATCGATGATTCAGGATTTGCTCCATTAGATCAAGTAAGACCTTTTATCGAAACTAAATTGAAAAAAACTAAGAAAGCTGAAATGCTTAAAGCTAAAATGACAGCTACTTCTCTTGAAGCTATTGCTAAAGCTACAGGATCTAAAGTAGAGCAAGCTGTAGCAGTAACTTTAGATAATCCAGTATTGAATGGTGGAGTAGGTCAAGAGCCAAGAGTAGTAGGAAATGCATTTGCATTAGCTGCTAACAAAATTTCAGCTCCTATTGAAGGAAATACAGGAGTTTATGTAGTTAAAACAACTAGTGTTGTTAAAGCTCCAGCAATTAAAGATGTTGCTCCTTATGTGGCTAAAGTAAAAGCGCAATCAGCAGGAGATGTAAATAGAGTATTGCCAGCTCTTAAAGATATCGCTGATATTAAAGACAACAGAAAACAATTCAACTACTAGTTTTATAGTATAGATTAATTTTAATTTCATAAAAAAAACCGATGCAATTTGCATCGGTTTTTTTATGGTTTTTAGCAGGCTGTCACTTTGGGGTATAATTTTTATTCTAAAAAAAACAATATAAAATGACCTTACAGCTTCCCGTCAGTTCGAGTGAATTTTCAGAAAATGCGAATAGCTTTTTCAGAAAATTTGTATCGAGAACCATTTTAGTAAAAACTTCTCGATACATTTTATTAAAAAATCCAATATTCTAGCTCCCTCTCCTCTGGAGAGGGTCGGGGTGAGGAAAACTATTCCAATATCATTTCCTTATAAGGTATTATAGTAGAGAAACCTTTAGAAGTAAAATAAGTAACAGGATTAACTTCGGAAACTACCATGATAAAATCGCCACCCCAGGCACCTAAGCTTTTTATCTCGCCCATAAAATCAGAAAACAGATGTTCTTTTACGGTTACGGTTTC
>NCET01000342.1 GCA_002280815.1 Flavobacteriales bacterium 32-34-25
TTTTAGTACTTTGAGCCTCCTATTTACAAATACTTATGGAAGTAATAAAAAACAACGAAGGTTTTGAAGCAGTAAATTCAAATCCGTCCTTAATGCGAAAAGTGGTTCATTTGGATCATTTAATGGTAACAATAATTGAATTCCTGAACGGGCCAATGGAAGTTCCAGATCCTCCGCACAAACATGTTCACGAACAAATTACTTATGTAGCTGCGGGTTCATTGAAGTTTTTTATCGAAGACAGAGAATATCTTTTACAGGAAGGAGATGTTTTTAAAGTAGCATCAAATTTGAATCACAGTATCCAAACCTTAACGGAATATGTAAAATTGGTAGACAGTTTTACTCCGCTTCGAGAAGATTTTATTTAGTCGTATTTCCAATTTCTAAAAATAAAAAATATCCTTATGAATCCTATTTATCGTTTCCTTTTTGTACTCTTATTTGTATTTACACAAAACAGTAACGCCCAAAAACGCATCGCTCTTTTTAACCAAAAAGATTTAAAAGGCTGGTATGCTTTTGGCGAAGAAAAAGGAAAACTCAACAATGCAGCTGATCTTTTTTCGGTAGAAAATAATATGATTCGAATGTATGGTCCAAAAGCGGGCTACCTGATGTCCGAACAATCTTTTCTAAATTTTGAACTAACCGTAGAATACCGCTGGAATACTGATACTAATTTTGCTAAGAAAAACAACAGCAAAAATAGTGGTGTAATGTATCTTGTTCCATCTGAAACTCCTGATGTTTTATGGCCAAAAGGAATCCAGTTCCAAATTAAAGAAGGTGCTACCGGAGATTTCGTATTTCTTCAGGAAGTAACTTTAAACATCAACGGAACTAAAAACACTCCGGGAAAAAGTGTTGTTTCTAAACGTTTTGCTGATGCCGAAAAAGCTATTGGAGAATGGAACACATTAGTTGTTATTTCGAAAAATGGGAAAATCACTCAGAAACTAAATGGCAAATTAGTAAATCAAGGCATCGAATCTTCGGTTACTGAAGGTAGAATTTTATTGCAATATGAAGGTTTCCCAATTGATTTTAGAAAAGTGACTATTAAAAAACATAAATAACACAAAAACTACACCGTTAAAAAAACAACCGCAAATTTCACAAATTTTCACAAGTCAATTTGCGCTAATTTGTGAAATTTGCGGTTAAATATTTTTGCTTAATTCAATCCTCAAACAATTCCATGTTTTTCCAAATTAAAGCTTATCTAAAATTCCTTTGGCATTCTAAGAACGAACATGCGGTGCACTCGCCTTTTGTTTTCAGTTTGATTACCAAATGTTTTTATGATAAAAAAACAAAACCAGAGTATTCGCTTTTAAAAGAATATCGAAATGCACTTTTAGCAAACAAAAATAGCATTGAAGTCACTGATTTTGGCGCTGGATCTAAAGTTTTTAAATCGAATACCCGAATTATTGCCCAAATAGCCAAAACAGCGGGGATTTCACCAAAACGTGCTGAATTATTATTCCGAGTTACACATTATTTTCAGCCAGAGAACATTTTAGAACTAGGCACTTCATTAGGATTAGCCACTTCTGCTCTTGCGTTAGGAAATAAAAAAGCTGCAATTACAACATTAGAAGGATGTCCAAACACATTGGCAATAGCAAAAAATCAATTGCAATTATTCAATATTACTAATATTGAATTTATTACAACTGATTTTTCAGAATACTTTACAACTCATAACTCACAACTCACAACTCATAACTTAATTTACTTCGACGGCAATCATTCTAAAAAAGCGACTTTAGAATATTTCGAACTTTTATTACCAACAATCGCTAACGATTCTGTTTGGATTTTTGACGACATTCATTGGTCAGCCGATATGGAAGCTGCTTGGGAAATCATCCAGAAACATCCAAAAGTTACAGTAACCATTGACACTTTTCAGTGGGGATTGGTTTTCTTTAGACGAGAACAACCCAAAGAACATTTTATCATTCGTACCTAAAAAAAAAATGACAACCATTGCTGACTGTCATTTTTTCGAATTAATAATTTCTTTATTATTTTTTCATTTATTCTTTGGCTTTAGCCATTTCTTCCGATTTAGCTCCCATTCGGTTCACCTTTAACATAGGTCCAAATTTTAATTTTATTGAAGCAATTTTAGCATTATCATCTGAAGATAATCCTTCTTTTTCAACCGTATTTTTTCTACTGTCTAATCCTTCATACATCAACTTTACCTCATCATAATCTTCTCTCGAAAAATTCTCTTTGTTATCTTTATACGATTGGAAAAAAGCTTCATATACGCTTAAAATATTATTCTTATCAACCCAAGTAAAACTCATATCATCACCCATTTTTCCTTCACCAAACAATGTATTTTTCAATTTTTGTTTCGTATTCAAATCTGGAGCACTAGACACTTTTTCTGCTTCAATTTTAGCTTTTAAAGCTTCATATTTTGCTCTACTTGCATTAATATCTTCCATTTCTTTAGCGCTCTCTTTTAGATTTGCTAATGCCATTTCTGCCTCACTCACTCTTAATTGATAAACAGCATCAATAGATTCCCAATTTGCTTTAACCTCATCAGTAGAAACATTTTCTAGCGAATCTACATATACTACATATGTTTCAACAGTTTTTTTCGCCTGAACTTCTTTCTCGTCTTTACAAGATGTAAATCCTAAGGCAATCAACGCAACTCCTAATAACAACGTACCTTTTTTCATAATTTTGTTTTCTTAAATTTATCTACCAAATCTACATTGCATTGCATCATATTCAATAATAAACCAAAAATTATACAACTAATTAAATAAATTATGACAATCCTCTAAAAAACACCCGAATTATATAAAACACAACCAAAATTAGACAACTATAAAAACTAAATTTTAAATATAAAATGTAACAAAATTTTAAAAAACAGCAGATACCAATAATTCAAAAGTCTTTTGTACTTTTAAGCCAAAACTTAAATATCAGCCCAGATTCGTCACGGCAGATAAATCTTATATAAAAATGTCAAAACCATTAATCAAAATAGCTAATATTAAACGAAATTTTATACTGGGAAACGAAGTCGTTTATGTATTAAAAGGAATTGATTTAGAAATCAATAAAGGCGAATATGTAGCACTTATGGGACCTTCCGGTTCTGGAAAATCGACATTAATGAATCTTTTAGGTTGTTTAGACACTCCTACTTCAGGAAGTTATATTTTAAACGGAAAAGATGTCAGTAAAATGAAAGA